>NZ_VOYW01000035.1:0-34890 GCF_013420085.1 Acinetobacter sp. YH12027 | reverse complement strand
TAATTCAAGTGAATTTGTTTGAAAGAAGAACTTTAAAAGCTTTATTTTCACCCGATAAAATACCCATAAAACAAGAGGAAGCTCAAATGAGCTTCCTCTTGTGAAAAATTGTGGGACAGCAGTGGCCTCAGCACTCTTTTTTTATTTATCGGATCCGCAAGCAGTTTACTGCTCTGCCGAGCTTTTCGGTACTTCACGTCGAATATAAGAAGCCAAAGTAAGGTAGTTGACCCCTTGGAATAAAATATCAACCGCCAAGAATAATCCTAATACCCAAAATGGTGCATCAGGTGACATCAAAATGATCACACCCGTAATCAAGGTCAATAGACCTGAAAATAGTGTCCATCCCCAACCTTGAAATGCTCGAAATAGCACAGCATTAAAGATACGAATGACCCCTGCAATGATCAAAATAATCGCCAATAAATTGGTTAGGACAATGGCCGTTTTGACAGGCGTTGTAAATGCATAATAGCCTGCGACCAAATACAGCACACCAAATAATGCCCAGAACCAGCGGTAACCGCCTTCAAAAATTTTAAATGCTGCAATGAAATGGATTACGCCACCTAACATCATCAGCACACCAAAAATATAAATCACCGTAAGTGTCGCAAATGGCAAGGCTACCAAAAGGACCAATCCGAAGACCACCAATAAAGCACCTAAACCGAGATACCACTTACGGTTTTCATGGAGCTGACTGCGAATTAAATCGTTGCCTACTGTTCTCATGCTTTTTCTCAAGTTATTCGTTATTCAATGGATTATGCAACTTCATGATGAAGAAAAATGAAAGAAAAGTCCAAATCTTATCCACACTGCTGACTTAGACTGTGGATAAGATAGGTTTTATCCACATTATTTTTTCCATCCCACTTCAATCGCTGTGACGTCATTCACCACAGTATCAGCTAAATCTTCAGGCATTTTACTTTGCGTCTGTGAGGTAGGAATATGCCCTGCCATCAGTTCAGCTTTGCTTTGTGGAAACAAAGGCTGCCGCTCAGGTTCTGCATAACCGACAGGGAAGATTGGCTGACCTGTGGCCAAATCATACTTATCCGTTGCACCAAAAGCGTGTAATAACTCATGGGCTAAAACGATTTTATTCTGCGCAGTCTGTTTATTCGATGCAAATAAATTCACCGATCCAATTCGACCATTTTCCAAAGCTGTGGAATGTTTAAGTTCTTTGGTTTGAGTCGGATCGTAATAATTTAAAAATAGCGTCACACTCGAAACACCATCTACATTTTCATGCTGCTGCCAAGCATAGTAGCGGAATTTCAAACTCCATAAGATAACGTCCAACATGCCAGCATCATTGGGTACTTTGGGAGGTAAAACTTTTAACTCTCGACCTAACTTAAAATACACATAAGTCGGTTGTCCTCGGTATTTCTGTGCCGTCGTTTGTAAATATTGTTGAACATCGTTTAAATCATTGACAGAAAGCTGCTGTATATAAGCTTGTGTGCTCTCTCGACCATCTGCATTAATTGGATGTAACAATACAAAGATCGGTTTACTCCAGTCTTGATTTTTGTCTTTATAGGCATTGACTGCGACAACCAATAAAATCAGCAATAAACACAGTACCCGAATTTTTTTCCACATTCCCCAAGATCTCAATTAATTTTTAGCATTTATTTTCAGAATTAAAACAGAACATCCTTTGAATGTCTTGATCAATTTAAAAGCTCAATCGATTACTTACTTTAAAAATCCCTGATCAAAAGACATAAAAAATGCCGACCGAAGTCAGCATTTTATTGATTTTAAAGCTTAAGCCTCAACCCACTTACCGTCTTGGTACACCAAAGACCATTTGGTTTGTTTTCCTTCAGCATTTTCAGAACCAATATATTGCGCTTGGTTCTTACGGCTGAATTTCACCAATGTTGGGTTTCCTTCAGGATCGACATCCGGCGCTTGCAAGATGAACTGATATTTTGCATCCAACTGATCTGCGACAGAACGTAGTTCAGCTACTTTCGGTGCACGGGTTTCACGTACTTTCGGGAACTTACTTGCAGCTAAGAATAAACCTGCTGCGCCATCACGAAGAACAAAGAAGTCATCATGTTTGGTTGAGCGTAAGTGCTCCATTTTAATTGGATCTACACGTGGAGGTGCAGGCTGACCGCTCTTCAACACTTTACGTGTATTGTCACAGCTATTACATGCAAAGTAAGGACCGAAACGGCCTGTCTTCAATTGCATTTCGCCATCACATTTGTCGCACGGAATGGTTGGACCATCATAACCTTTGATTTTGAACTCACCTTCTTCAAGCTCAAAACCAGCACAGTCTGGGTTATTACCACAGATATGCAACTTACGCCCACCATCAATCACATAGCTATCCATGGCTGTTTCACAAATTGGACAGCGTTTTTTCGACATTAAATCTGCTGTTTCAGCCGAGTCATCGTCAGACAGTGCAGCCAATGATTCTACAGGTGTCAGGTTTAAAGTTCCCTTACAACGCTCTTTAGGCGGTAAGTTATAACCTGAACAACCCAAGAACACTCCTGTAGTCCCTGTACGAATCTGCATCGGACGATCACATTCTTTACAGTGCACCGCATCCACTTCTACAGGTAAATTACGGCGCATGCCATTTTCACCCTGAGCTGTGGTTAAGCGTGTTTTAAAATCACCGTAGAAGCTATTGAGTAACTCTTTCCAGTTACGATCACCATCGGCGACTTTATCCAGCTGGCCTTCAAGGTCTGCCGTAAATGCATAGTTCATCAAGTTATTAAAGTTTTCATCGAGACGGTCTGTCACGATTTCACCCATTTTCTCGGCGAACAAACGACGGTTATCGAGCTTCACATAACCACGGTCTTGAATGGTTGAGATAATCGCAGCATACGTCGATGGACGACCAATCCCTTTTTTCTCAAGCTCTTTGACCAATGATGCTTCAGTGAAGCGCGCAGGTGGTTTAGTAAAGTGTTGAGATGGATCTAATTTTTCAAGCTTGAGTACTTCCCCAACTTTTACAGCAGGTAGCAGTACATCATCATCCGATTTGTTTTGGCCACGCACTTTAGTGAAACCATCAAAGACCAATGTACGGCCTTTGGCTTTGAGTTCAACACCATTGGCATTGACTAAAATCGTTGATGATAAATATTCTGCAGGGGTCATTTGACATGCAACGAACTGACGCCAGATCAGGTCATAAAGACGCTGCGCATCACGCTCTACACCCACCAAACTATCGCCTTTTAGCGCAACATTTGATGGACGAATCGCTTCATGGGCTTCTTGCGCACCAGCTTTATTGCCATAGCGATTTGGTTTAACCGGTAAATATTTTTGTCCAAACTCAGTTTCAATATGACCACGAACCATATTTACAGCGTCATCACTCAAGAATGTTGAGTCTGTACGCATATAAGTAATAAAGCCGGCTTCATATAAGCGTTGTGCCAGCATCATGGTTTTCTTCACAGAAAAACCTAAACGTGTACTTGCTGCTTGTTGCAATGTAGACGTGATGTAAGGCGCGCTTGGATTAACCTTGGTTGGTTTGTCTTCACGTGCTGAAACTGTGTAGTCGGCATCTTTAATCAGGTTCAGTAAAGCATCCGTTTCAGCTTTATTGTGCAGTTTTAAAGTCTTGCCATTTTGCTTCACTGCTTCTAAGCGGATATCGTCTTTCTTCGACTTGGTATCTGCAAAAACTTGCCAAAATTCTTCTGGAATGAAGGCACGAATTTCACGTTCACGCTCAACCACAAGTTTAACAGCCACAGATTGCACACGACCTGCCGATAAACCACGGGCGATTTTTTCCCATAAGAGTGGCGAGATCATAAAGCCCACAATACGGTCGAGGAAACGACGGGCTTGCTGAGCATTGACTTTATCTGTATCGAGGCGAGAAGGATGTTTAAACGCTTCTTGGATGGCATTTTTGGTAATTTCGTTGAACACTACACGTTGATAACGTGAGTCGTCACCGCCAATGACTTCTTTTAAATGCCAAGCAATTGCTTCTCCTTCCCTATCCATATCCGTTGCGAGATAGACCTCGTCAACTTGCGATGCAAGCTTTTTCAGTTCTGCAACAACATGTTCTTTGCCCGGTAGGACTTCGTACTGTGCCTTCCAGTCATTTTCAGGGTCTACGCCCATACGATTAACCAAAGCTTTTTGTGCTTTTTTGGCTTTTTCAGCTTCAGTTAATTTTGCACGAGTTACTGGCTTTTTCTCTGCTGTTTTACTCGAGCCGCCTGTAGGTAAATCACGGACATGACCCACCGATGATTTTACGATGTAATCAGAGCCCAAATATTTATTGATTGTTTTCGCTTTTGCAGGCGATTCCACAATCACTAACGCACGCTTTTTCCCAGCATCGGCAGATTTTGCTGTGGTACTTTTAGATGTGGACCGAGGAGCGTTCGCCATAGTTAACCATCATTCCTGTTTAATAGGTTTTTTAAAATTTAAAGTTCAGCCAATGAATGTAAAAATGCTTTCATATCATCAAGCTGTGTGGCTCTTAAGTCAGATTCTTCGTTCCAATAGAGTCCTACACAGTTTGCCTGCATATCAATAGCATAAATGCCCTTTAATGTAATGGCTAAATCCTTGAACTTGTCATCACCATGTACCAGTTCAAGTTTGTCATCGACTACTAAAGCACGCATTAAAGGCAAACGCGCATCTGGAATCAGCACACTGTAATACGCCACCATACTGGCACGTTTTTCAGAAGCCATTGGAATCTTGGTCCAAGCAGGTGCAGCCACTAAACGTGGATGCAACCCCATCTTACGCGCCTTCTCACGCATAATGCCCAAGGCTTTTTCTCTAGGATTTACTCGAAGTCCAAAAATCGACCCAAGTACAAAAACCACAATAAAAACGGTAACCCAGATTCCAGTATTTTCCATAGCACAACCTTTATATTCCTTTATTAGAGTTGCATAAGCGCAATATAAAACGCAAGTTCACTCGATAAAATTAATTCAGGAACATCTCGTGGCTATATAGCACTTCGTGACCATTCCAATAGATATATCCTTTTTCGATCAACTCTTTAAGTAATAATCGAACGTCAGATTGTGGGAACATTTGCTCTAATAAATCACGTAAGGCGTAGATATCTTTTGGTTTATCTGACTTTAATTCATGCAATTTTCGGATCACTTCCATTTGCACAGGATCAATTTTATTGAAATTTTTAAATAAGCCTTGTTGTGCAGCCTGAATCATCGATGCCGTATCATCAGTATTTGAGGTTTGATCTTCGAGTGAAGCAGAAAATGCATTCAGGTCTGTTTTGATGGGCAATGCTGTTTCAGCAGTCGCATTTAAATCTAGCTGCACCCATTGTTTGAGTACTTTTTTTCGAATCGAAATTTGCTCATCAAAGCGTTTGACGATTTTTAGATTGATCAACATACCGACCAAATGCTGAGCTTTTTCGCTAGAGACTTGCAAAATATTCATCAGTGAGTTTTTCAGTTTATCCAAACTGTTGGGTTTGCCACTGAGTTTTTCCAGACCATCACAATAGTGTTTAATCAGTAATAAATCAGGTTTATTCCGAATGGTTTCTAGGTCAGGAATTTTATACTTAACTTTATGTGAAACTTCTTGTTCTGATTGAATTTGAATAAGATGTGCGCTGAGTCCAGAGCCATCCAATTGTTCCATCAGTAATGCAATATCAGGCATCACTGAAATGACTTCAATGTGTGCATCTGGATCCATCAAGGCCATCAGTTGCCCCACAATCACCGCATATTCAAATTCTTTTTGCGGCGTTTCTGGAATATCCAAAACCACCAATTGGCCACTCGCGATCCACCCTGCAATTTCAGTCAAATCTTCAAGTGCATATTCAAATTTTCCATTGCAGCTAAACACATACAAAGTACTGTAATGTTCAATGATATTGCGCAATAGATTTGCTGTAGGCGGGTTATTTTCCAAATCTAGCAGGACAACTTTTTGACTCATGAGATGAAATAATGGGTTTCGATCAGCAGATGCGGTGCATTAGACCTGTCACGCTGCAAAAGGTCAAATAAATTTACACCAATCCACAGCTTTGGCGCTGATTCGTCATCTGCCTGTCATTCAATATCGACATTAATAATGCGGTGGGCGGTTGGTCATTGGGTCAAATGCTGCGATGCCTTCAGATAAATCTGCCGATTCAATACGACGATACAACATCTGCATTTGTTTCTTTAAATCAGCGATTTCGGCATTTTGACGGGCAACTTGATCATTCAATTGATCAACTAAATCATCTAAAAATGCAATTCGGACTTGCAAATCTTCAATGGGTGCGGAAAATGACGCCTGTTCATCAAGATTTTGTTGTGTAGTCAATTTACACTCCTCATATAAGATTTCAGGAAACATTATGGCCTATATTACCTTAAGGGACGTCCAGCTTGCGTTTGGCGGACCTTCCCTACTCGACGGCGCGAACTTCAGTTTAGAACGTGGCGAGCGAGTATGTCTAATCGGTCGTAATGGTGAAGGTAAGTCTACTTTACTTAAACTGATTGAGGGAACTTTATTGCCAGATGGCGGTGAAGTTTCATTGCAAAATGGCATTACGATTTCAATGCTTGCGCAAGATGTACCCATGGATTCGGGCAAAGTCGCTGATATTGTAGCCGATGGTGCTGGTGAAGCTGCAACTGTTCTACGTGCTTATCATGAAGCCAGCGAAGCCTGCGTACTCGGCGATATGGATGCCTGTGAGCGCATGGGTAACTTACAACATCAGATGGATCAAATGGATGGCTGGTCACTTGAAACCAAAGTGAATGCTATCCTCAGTAAAATGGGCCTAGACCCAGAAGCTGACCTTGCAGATTTGTCTGGTGGTCGTAAGCGTCGTGTTTTATTGGCACGTGCTCTCTTGACGCAGCCCGATGTCTTACTACTCGACGAACCAACCAACCATTTGGACGTTGAAAGTATTGAATGGCTCGAAAAATTCCTGCTTGATCAAAACAACTTAACCCTGTTGTTTATTTCGCATGACCGTTCATTTGTCGATAGCATCGCAACCCGTATTGTGGAACTTGACCGCGGCATTTTGCGTAGCTATGAAGGTAACTATTCACGTTACCTCGAACTCAAAGCTCAGCAAATGGAAGCGGAAGAAAAGCAAAATGCGCTATTCGATAAAAAACTCGCTGAAGAAGAAGTGTGGATTCGTCAGGGCATTAAAGCGCGTCGTACCCGTAACGAAGGTCGTGTTCGTGCCTTAAAAGCGTTGCGTGAAGAGTCTAAAGCACGTCGTTCACAACAAGGCAAAGTGAGCATGGCAACGCAAGATGCGCAGCGCTCAGGTAAAGTGGTCTTTGAAATTGAAAACTTAGCTGTGCAATTTGGCAACAGCGCACCAATCATCAAAGACTTCTCGGCACTGGTATTACGTGGTGACCGTATCGGCTTAGTCGGTGACAACGGTGTGGGTAAAACCACTCTTATCAAAGCTATTTTGGGTGAGCAAGAACATACTGGTACAGTAAAAACAGGTACACAGCTTGAAGTTGCTTACTTTGATCAGCTTCGAAATGCACTTGATCTTGAAAAATCAGTGAAAGATAACGTCTCTGAAGGCTCAGACCATGTCGATGTAAACGGTAGCCGTCGTCACATCTACAGTTATTTACAAGACTTCTTATTCTCTCCAGAACGTGCACGTACACCTGTTAAAGCACTGTCTGGGGGTGAGCGTAACCGTATTCTGTTGGCTAAGCTTCTACTAAAACCATCGAACCTTATCGTGATGGACGAACCGACCAACGACTTGGATATGGTGACGCTTGAACTGTTGGAAGAAATGCTCAGCGCTTACAAAGGCACACTGTTACTGATTTCGCATGACCGTGCCTTTATGGACAACGTGGTGACTTCGACTTGGGTATTTGATGGTAAAGGTCAAATCGATGAATACATCGGAGGTTACCAAGACTATTTGGAACAGCGTCCTGACCAAACTGTCGTGGATCAAAAAAGCGACGTGAAAAAAGCCATGGCTAAAGCCGAAGCAGCGGCTGCCGCTGCCGTGCCTAAAAAAGTCAAGCTCAGCTATAAAGACCAACGTGCCCTAGAACAACTGCCGACTGAAATTGAAGCATTGGAACAAGAGCAAGCTGAATTGTCTGAAAAATTAGCTGACGGTTCTTGGTTTATGACTGACGCCGAAGCTGCGACCAAAGCATCACAGCGTCTAGCTGAAATTGATGACGAAATGCTAGAAAAAATGGAACGTTTAGATGAGCTAGAAACGCTCGCTAAAGGCTAAGTCCACAAATATTCCACACAGAAAAAGCCGTATTTCGATACGGCTTTTTTATGTCATATGACTCGACTGGATGGCTAACCTAAATGACGCTGTTTCAAATTGGAGCATACAGCGTCTGTAAAGACGATTCCGCAAATGTGAAATGCTTGCTATGGTGACGTTCAATATAAGATTGAGTCACGAGCATGCAAATTTCAGATCAAATTGTCTTGGTTACAGGAGGCGCACGTGGCCTCGGTTTGGCAATTAGCCAAACTTTAATTGCTGAAGGCGCACGCGTGGTCGTGAACTATCTATCCAGTCAAACTGCGGCAGAACAGTTGGCGACCGAATTTCCTCAGCAAGTGTTTGCCTATCAAGCAGATGTCACCGATAAAGCTCAAGTAGAACAGCTTTTTGCCGCAGCAGAAGCACATTTTGGTACCGCGATCACCTCTGTCGTAAATAATGCCCTCATCCATTTTCAATTTAATGGCGATGCCCGTCCTAAAATGGAAGAACTGACTGCACAGCACTTACAGCAACAGTTTGATGGCGCAGTCGTCGCTGCACTCAACACCACTCAAGCGGCGCTTCCAAAGATGAAAGCACAAGGTTTTGGTCGCATTGTCAATATTGGCACCAACCTGGTACAAAATCCTGTCGTGCCTTACCACGACTACACTGCAGCAAAAGCGGCACTTTTGGCCTTCACCCGCACAACGGCACATGAACTGGGTGAGTTTGGGATTAACGTCAATATGCTTTCAGGCGGCTTATTACAAAGCACCGATGCCAGTAAAGCGACACCCGATGCCGTGTTTGATTTAATCGCGGCATCGACACCTTTACGCACAGTGACCACGCCTGAAGAATTTGCTGCGGCCATCATGATGTTCTTATCCCCATACTCACGTGCGGTCACAGGGCAGAATTTGATTGTCGATGGCGGTTTAGTCAAGGGTTAAGTCTGATGCTGCATGAGTTTGAACTTTCTCTTTCAATTCAGCTTCATGCTAAACTGAACCCTATTTTTTAATCTTTGATTTAGCCCTATGAGTCAAAAGCCAACATATCAACCCGGAAAATTCCAATGGTCTTTCTTACTTCCTCAGTATTGGGGAATTTGGATAGGGATTGTATTTCTTATGATTTTGGCGATTCTTCCATGGGCAATTCAGTATCGCCTTGGACAATTCCTCGGTTCTGTCGCATTTAACAATCTCAAATCACGTCGTAAAACCACGATTCGCAACTTGGAAGTTTGCTTTCCTGAATGGACGGCAGAACAGATTGAAGCTAATGCAAGACAGGTTTTTATCGACCAAATGATTGGTATTTTTGAAACCTTAAATGCATGGTACAGCCCGCAGTGGTTCAAAAATCGGGTGCAAATTGAAGGCTTAGAACATATTCAAAATGCACAAGCTGAAGGCAAAGGTATTTTGCTCCTCGGCACACATTCTACCCTGCTCGATGCAGGTGGCTATTTATGTGCACAGTTCTTTGAGCCGGATGTGGTTTATCGTCCGCAAAATAATCCGCTGTTGGACATGTTGATTGTGCGTTGCCGTGCCACCATCTATGCCAACCAAATCGACCATGATGATATGCGTGGCTTAATTCGTAATCTGAAAAATGCCCATGCCATTTGGTACAGTCCCGATCAAGACTTTGGTTTAAAACAAGGGGTTATGGCACCGTTTTTTGGTACTCCCGCAGCCACTGTTACTGCACATCGTCGCTTATTAAAAATTGCTAAAGCCGTAGCGATCCCATTGTATTTTTATCGAGATGGCGACATCAGCAGCCCTCAATATCATGTATTGATTGAACCTGCTTTGGACAATTTTCCGAGTAACGATGAAGTTTCGGATGCTATTCGAACCAATAAAATTATTGAAAATCAGCTGCGAATCGCACCGACACAATACATGTGGTTCCATCGCCGCTTTAAAACCCGCCCACAAGGCTATGACAAAATCTATTGAGTTCAACTCAGCACATAAAAAAGAGAAATGCTATGAAAGTGATGCAGCTTTTACCTGAATTGAACAGTGGTGGTGTCGAGCGAGGAACCTTAGAAATAGCTCGTGCTTTAGTGACCGCCGGTCATGAGTCATTAGTGGTTTCAAATGGTGGCCGTATGGTGACTCAATTAGAAGCCGAAGGCTCAACGCATCTCACACTCGCAATCCATAAAAAAGCCTTATCGAGCTTATGGCAAATTCGTCCACTACGTAAACTGATTGAGCAACATCAACCAGATATCGTGCATGTGCGCTCACGTGTCCCTGCGTGGCTCACGCATTTTGCCCTCAAAGGGATTCCTGCAAACAAGCGACCTCACCTGATTTCAACTGTACATGGTTTTTATTCGATTAATCGCTATAGTCAAATCATGACGCAGGCTGAAAAAGTTATTGCGGTCTCGGATAGTGTTGTCAAATACATCACGGACAACTACAAAAACTGTCCTACTAAGGACATTGTGCGTATTTATCGTGGCATTGACCCTGCGGCTTTTCCACATGGCTATCAACCCTCAGCACAGTGGCTCAATCAAACCCTAAAAGATTTCCCTGAACTAGAAAATAAGCGTCTGATTTGCTTACCAGGCCGTATCACCCGTTTGAAAGGTCATGAAACCCTGATCCATTTAATGGAACAGCTACAAACACAGTATCCCGACGTACATGCGGTAGTGGTCGGTGGTGCAGATCCGAAAAAAGCGGCTTATTTACAAGAAATGCAAGACAGTATTGCGGCTAAAGGGCTGAGTGATCGGATTACTTTTGTCGGTCATCGTTCGGATATTCGTGAATGGTTAGCTTTTAGCGATTTGGTTTTATCTTTGTCGAGCCAAGCGGAAACCTTTGGACGGACTGTACTTGAAGCATTGTCTGTAGGTACACCTGTAATCGGTTGGAACCGTGGTGGGGTAGCTGAAATTTTATCCAATGTCTATCCGCAAGGTTTAGTCACTGTCGATGATGAAACCCAATTACTCGAAACCTTAAAGTTGCATTTAGACCAACCACAACACGTGAAGCCTATCAGCATGTTTAGTTTAAAAGAGATGTGTGATCAGACTTTGGAGTTGTATACCCAAGTGGTCTCTCAGCATTCAGCTTAATTGACTACACGCCATAGATCTTTGCTGTGCAGGATAGCGCTCGGAAAATTTTTAATTCAGCAACTAGATCAGCATCTAGAAAGGATATTGTGAATTTCACAATATCTTTTTTTCTATTAGGATTTTTTAACTGGCGATTTAATCCTTCCATTTAGCCCTTCAATTTCGGGCTTCCACTTAGCCCTTCCATACACGGTATCGGGACATCAACCAAAGAATTAGCGGCAACCACATGACATTTAGAATATGTTTCAAACTTTGCCCTATACGCCAAAAGCCTCTATCTAAAATATCATGGCGTGCATTAAACAATTCCAATCCCACTGCGACGACCACAACCGTCCAAATCGCATAAGGTGATTTCAATTGGCGGTGATGGCAAAAGGCCACAAAAAAGAACAGGATTAAGCCAAGATAAATGGAAAGTGCATCCGTAGATAAGTGTGTAATCTGCAATATTTTCTGGTGCCATTCGGACAGCATAGAACGCCTCATACCTATATTTTTATTGGAAATTCATCGCTTTTTTCTTGGCACACTGTATAAAGAAATTGATCAAAAGAAAAGCAAAAATATGTACATCACAAAAGCAAAACCCGAGTTCTGCATCCTGCAAAACTCGGGTCTATGAGGTTGTGCTTTCACAAGTATTCTTTTTATTTTTTATTGGCTTTCCTTTCCTGCATCCGTTCCGTGATGCTTCCATCGGCTTCGTCTTCCTTAGTGGGATGTTCCGTTCCCAGTTCCATGTGCCGATGAACAAAGAATAAGTCAATACACTTGACCTGACCATTCGTCAGAAGCCGAAAGCTGTGTAAGCTATTTCTTACACTTTTCTCTTAAATCAAACAAAATCAAGGTGCCTTCGTACCATCCTTATAATCACGGGCGATTTCATCGGTCACCACTTTCTCCTCTTTCTCAGCTTTTTCTATGCCTTCCTGAATTGCCTCTTGCGCTTCTTGTTCATCTTCATCCGTTTGCTCCAATTCTTCTTGGATTTGCTCAAAGACCCTACCTGTTTGCAGCACCACATAGACTGGGAAATGGTCTGAACCGATATTGGGCAATCGTTCCATGTGTACTAAGGCAAAATCTGTACTATGAAAAATATGGTCGAGCGACCAGCGCAGCAGTGGATAATTGGCATGAAAGGTATTTACGAAATGACGTCCAACACGCGGGTCTAAAAGCCCACTGATTCGTTGAAAGAGTCGTGTAGTCCGTGACCATGCCACATCATTCAGGTCCCCCATAACGATGCAACTTTCATCTAAATCTTTAATCTGATCGCCCACAATCAGCAATTCTGCATCGCGTAAAGTTGAATCTTTGGCTTCTGTTGGACTTGGCGGTTTGGGATGTAAACAATACAGTTGAACCTGATTTCCTGATGCTAAGGTGACTCGGGTATGGATCGAAGGAATTTCATCATTGAGAATAAATTTGACTTCAGTTTCACTAAGTTCTAACTTGCTATACAAATGCATCCCATACAAATTATCCAAAGGTACGGGTACGCGATAAGGATAATCAGCTTCAATCACTGCCAATTCATTTTGCCAAGTTTGATCGGTTTCTAGCGTGAGGACCAAGTCCGGTTGATGCTTCTGTATTTGCGCCAATAACAAGTGATATTGGGTATTTGGCGTGAGTACATTGGAGACAATGATTGAAATCTGTTTTTGTGTATCTAACTGGTCTGATCGGACTTGTTTGACTTGTTTTTTCCACAGAAACGTATAAGGCAATACCATTTTCAATTGATATGCCAAGGCGGCAATCAGCCCAATTAGAATGATTTCACGCGCCAAGTCCCATTCCGCATTCCATAAAATTAAGCCCATGAAAGCAAATATACCCAAAGCCAAGATTTGCAGGCGCGGAAAATCTGCACCACGAAACCACCATTCATCTCGTGGGATCAGTGACCAAAATGTCAACCAAATGACGAAGCCCGCCAGTATTTCAATCCAAATCATCACGCCTCCCTTATATTCTTTATTTTTTATTGATTCATAAATTTATATCAGTTTTGCATGTAACATAAACAAGATATATTGCACAATATTATTGGTGTTTTCATTATGTAGCGCTTGCAGTTATGCGCCCTTTTGGTACACTCGAACCCCCTTTTATTTTTTAACGCACCGAGGCAAAGTGACATGAAAGTAGGTCTGGTCGGTTGGCGCGGGATGGTTGGTTCCGTCCTTATGCAACGTATGGTTGAAGAAAACGATTTCGCTCATTTCGAACCGTTTTATTTCTCTACCAGTAATGCAGGTGGTGAAGCCCCTGCGTTTGGTGGTAAGACTGCCCCAGCACTTATGGATGCAACGGACATTGATAGTCTGAAGCAAATGGATGTCATTATCACCTGCCAAGGTGGCGATTATACGACTGAAGTTTTCCCTAAGCTGAAAGCTGAAAACTGGAATGGTTACTGGATCGATGCTGCATCGACTTTACGTATGAATGATGAAGCGATCATCGTACTTGACCCAGTAAACATGAACGTCATCAAAGACGGCTTAGTAAAAGGCACAAAAACATTCGTGGGCGGTAACTGTACCGTTTCATTGATGTTAATGGGTTTAGGCGGTCTATTCCAAAATAATTTAGTGGAATGGGCAACGTCTATGACGTATCAAGCGGCTTCTGGTGCAGGCGCGCAAAACATGCGTGAACTGATTTCAGGTATGGGCTACTTGTACAACAATACTAAAGATTTGCTGGATGACCCACGTTCACCAATTTTAGATATCGATTCTAAAATTGCACAATTACAACGTGGCGAAGGTTTCCCATCTGCAAACTTCGGTGTGCCTCTAGCAGGTTCGCTCATTCCTTATATCGACAAACAGCTTGAAAGCGGTCAGTCGAAAGAAGAATGGAAAGGTCAAGTTGAAACCAACAAGATCTTAGGCAACCAGCAAATCGTTCCAATCGATGGACACTGTGTACGTATTGGTGCGATGCGTTGTCACTCACAAGCATTGACTTTAAAACTTCGTAAAGATGTTCCACTGGATGAAATCGAAGATATTATCGCAAGTGCCAACGATTGGTCTAAAGTGGTTCCAAATACCCGTGAAGCGTCAATGACTGATTTGACTCCTGTTGCTGTAACAGGCACCTTGTCTGTTCCAGTTGGTCGTCTCCGTAAGCTTAACATGGGTAAAGAATACCTAGGTGCATTCACTGTAGGTGACCAATTGCTTTGGGGTGCTGCTGAACCTTTACGTCGTATGCTAAGAATTCTCATTGATTATAAAAATGCTTAAGCATTTTTAAGTCTCTGAACAGGAAGCCGATCACAATTGATCGGCTTTTTTATGTAACTGTCGTGTAAATATTTTACAATTCTTTGACAACTCGCTAATCTATAATTTTCGCCATGCGACATATATTCGAGCTAAAGATTAAGATGACCGTATATAACAAATTAAAGATCGCCATTTTAGCCGTTATTGCATCTCAAAACATTCAAGCGATCAGCATTGATCCTGTACAAGTCCAGTCAGCACCCGGGGAATTGCTGTACGCTGAGATTCATTTTCGCCACTCAAATACATCTGTGCCGCTCAATGCAAGTTTAGCCACGGCAGAGGATTTATTGAGTATGGGTACAGGGCATCAACCACCGGGGCATTTAAACTTCTTCACGCGTCGTGATGGTGCAGGCAATGGGGTAATTACCATTACCTCTTCGCGTCCAGTGACCGATGCTGAGCTTAATTTTATTGTCAATATTAAAGAAGGTAATGCTTCACGCCTGCAACAAATTCGCACACCATTAAAACGCAATCCAGCGCCGTCGAATGCGACTCAAACCCGTGCCAATGAACGTGCTTTAGCACCTGTCGTGATCGTAAATGAAAAAGAAATTGCCTTAAATTTACCTGTTAGCACCCTCTACACCGCAAAAGCACCTGTAGCTGCAGAACAACCCTTATTACTCAGCACCAAAGCACCGCCAAAGTTAGCACAATTAGCAACGTCAACGCCTGTTGCGATTGAACCTGTCACGCATGTGCAAAATTATAGCGTCGCACCTGCGGAGCAAAATAGCGCAAGTACTTCATCAGGTTCTGAAACATCAATTTCGCAAGTTACAAAAACCAATTCGACCGGCTCTGTCAGTTCAGAAATGCAAGCTGCAACAGCATCAACTGCAAGATCTCAAGACCCATTGGCACAAAAATTTGCTGCTGAGCAGGCAGCTCAAAAACATGAAAATCCAACAACGACAACTCAAACAGCATCTACACCAAAACCAACAAGTACTGCAGCTGCATCAACAGCAACACCTGCGGCAAAATATGTGGTTCGCTCAAATGAAAGCCTTTGGGGGATTGCCTCACGTATTGCGACAGAACAAAACCGCCCTGTTTCTGAAGTCATGCAACAGATTAAAAACAGCAACGAACATGCATTCATTCAAGGCGATGTAAACCGTCTGCGCCGTGGTGCGGCCTTAAATCTGCATGGTATGCAGCAAGCAAAACAGCCTGTAAAAGTCTCTGCTGCAGAACTTGCCAAAGTACCTTCGAAGCAGTCAGGCAAAACCAAATACCGCTTGAATCAAGCTGAAATGAGTCTGGTTGCAGAGAAAGCGCAAGATTCGGCACAATCTTCTGCCAACAGTGCAGCAGAAAAGAACAAAACTTCGAAAGAGTTGTCATTAAAAGTTATGACATCTCGTGAAAAAAACGTTAAATTACAGAGAAACGTAACTCAATTAGAATTGGCGCTAAATCAAAAGGATCACAGAATTCAATTATTAAATGCTCGTCTTGCTCAACTGCAACAACAGTTGAAAGCTCAACAAGCAGATAAAAGAAGCCAATAAACTAAAACGTTACCAATCAAGATTTTATAGGGATGAGTGCAACTTTATATCGCTCTATCTCCAAGGGGTTAAAACATGCTGATTTATGTGATTCCATTAGTGATCTTAGTGATCGTATTGGTTTTTTTAAACAAACGCCAAAAAGATCAAGAATCAGATAAAGCCAAACCAACATCCACTAAAACCAAGAAAACGGGTGTTTCGGCCAAAGCGACTCCGAAGAAAAATCAAATGGTTGAAAGCAGTGTCATTGAAAAAAAATCAATGACACCATTAACGACCGATGCTCGTGGCAAAATTGAAAAATTAATTGCAGAACGTAATTTCTTTTCTGCTGAAGCGCAAATCAATCAATCGTTAAAACGTGATAACTCACAACATGAGTTGTATCTATATCTATTAGATATTCACATTTTACAAAAAGACGAATTTGCCATCAGCCAATTGCTAAGCCATATTCGTTCACTTGAACTCGATGAAATTTTAGAACAAGCTGAAGCAAAAAAAGTAGAGTTTGACAATTCACATGTTGATGAAGATATTGCGATTCATCATTCTTCTACATCATCAACTCCTAAAATTACAAACAATACCTCAGATTTTGATGCGCTCATGAATTCAGCGCCAACTAAACCAATCTCTGAAGAACAAAAGCCTCTAGAGTTTAATTTCACCACTGATACGCCTGCAAAAGCAGACATTTCTACCCCAGTTGAAAGTGCTCCTGCTGAAAAAATACAGCCGCTTGAATTTGACACGCTTTCAATTTCACCAGAACCTGCACTTGAAGCAACACCGAAAACCGAAGAGATTGCTCAGCCATCTCCTGCCGTTGAAGAAATCAAACCGATTGATTTTGCAATGGACTTTGCCCCAAGCACTGAAGCTGCGGCTGAAACCAAAACACAAACTGTAGAAGAAAAAATCGAACCTTTAGATTTTTCATTTACAACAGAAACATCGGTTGTAGAAGAAAACAAAGTTGAAGCCCCAACCTTAAACTTTGACTTAGGTGCTTTTGAAACAGCAAAAACAGAAGAAGCAGTTGTCGCTCCAGCAACAGAGTTTAGCTTAGAGTCTACGCCTGAAGTTAAACCTGCAGCCCCTGCTTCAAGTGGTGTGAGTTTTGACATTAGCGGTTTAAGCACACCGTTAACCCCATCTGCTACAGACCAAAACGATCCATTGGTTCAATCTTTCCCTGAACTGGTTGAAGTCAATGAAATTGAATTGAATCTTGAGTTGGCAGCGCAATACATCAAACTAGGTGCTTATGACGCTGCACGTGAAATTTTAACTGAAAAAGAGGCTGAGTTTTCTTCAGCTCAGCGTCAACAAGCAGATCAGTTACTGAATCAAATCGCATCTTAAGCAAAAGCGATTTAAACTAAAGCAGTCTTTCAAGGCTGCTTTTTTTATGATGAAAAAAATTGCTCTTATTTATATGGGTGGTACCTTCGGTTGTATCGGTGAACCGTTAAGCCCCATGCCAGCGAATGCGTTTTTACCTAAATTACAGCATGTGCTGCCACTACACCTAAACATTGAATGTTTTGTTGCACCTGTCATTCGTGACAGTAGTGCTTGTACTGCGCCCGACTGGCTGGCGCTGATTCAACAAATTCAAAGCTTACAATTACAACAATTTCAGCATTTCGTAATTATTCATGGTACAGACACGCTTAGCTATGCCAGTGCAGTGCTTGCACACTTTATAGGACAGTCTGCTCATATCGTGCTTACAGGCAGCCAATATCCGCTGTTTAATGTGGCTGGTGACAATACCCGTGAATTTACTGATGCCATCGACAATTTAAATTTTGCATTGGAATCGATACATCAATTGAGTGTTGGGGTTTATTTGGCCTTTCATCATCAACTGATGCATGCTCAATCCGCATTAAAAGTACATACAACCGATCTGAAAGCCTTTGATGGGCTGCCAGCCACACAGCCACTTTCAATGCTGACATCGCCGTATATTGTTCAAGCCAATGATTTAGACAAAGCAGCTCATTTCAATTGCCTGAATTGGATGTGGCAACCGATAGCAACTGATCTACACAGTCAAAATTTAGCCGCCCTGCTTACACACACGCCAGATGTTTTAATTCTGCAAGGTTTTGGCACAGGCAACATTGCCGTTGATGCTGAATTACTCAATGTATTGAAAGCCATACAACAAAAAAATTGCAAAATTATCTTAAGTACACAGGTTGTTCATGGCGGTATAGATCAGCGCTATGCTGTGAGTGACTGGGTCAAAGACAGCGGAATTTTACTGAGTAATTGTTTGGGGCATGCAGATCTTTATGCCAAATGTTTGAAAATGTATTTACAATACGGCAGTGACGCAGACTGGACTGCGCATTGGAACGATTAAGTCATTTGAGGTAAATATGCAACGTTTTGCGATTGGGATTGAGTTTTGTGGCATGCAATACAAGGGCTGGCAAACTCAGCAACCGGGCGTACCAAGCGTGCAAGAAACCATTGAAACCGTCCTCAGTAAAGTGGCCAATGAGCCAATCATGTTGCACGGTGCTGGCCGAACAGATGCTGGTGTCCATGCAACCAATATGGTGGCACATTTCGATACTCAGGCGATTCGTCCCATTCGTGGATGGTTAATGGGCAGTAATAGCCAATTACCTCGTGATATCTCCATCCAATGGATTAAGGAAATGGATCAGGACTTCCATGCCCGCTTTAAGGCGCAAGCGCGTCGTTATCGCTATGTGGTCTATAACAATCCACAGCGTCCAGCTTTACTGTACAAGCAAGTGACCCATGTCTATGCAAAATTAGATGTGCTGAAAATGCAACGTGCAGCTGCCAAATTTGAAGGCACCCATAACTTTGAAAGCTTCCGTGCCGCAGCATGTCAGTCTAATCAACCTGTCCGTCATGTCAGTCATTGTCGCTTGATCCAACATGGATGTTACTTGGTCCTAGATATTCAGGCTGATGGTTTTTTACATCACATGGTGCGTAACATCATGGGCTGTTTGTTGGAAATTGGGCAAGGTATGTATGAAGTTGACCATATTGACGATATTTTTGCGGCTGAAGATCGTAAAGCAGCAGGTGTCACCGCACCACCCGATGGACTATATTTTATCCATGCAGACTATCCAGCTCAGTTTGAACTTCCTCAAGTTCCGTTAGGACCACATTGGCTAAATATGCCTGAATAAACAATCCCTCCCAACCTCACTTTCACAGAGAGGGTGTTTCATTTCCGCCATTGCCAGATTCTAAAGATGAAAATCCCTCTTTGAAAAAGGGGGATTCTGTTTAGGGAAGGATTTTATCGAAGATCAACCTTAACGCTGCTTCCGCTTACGGTATTCCACGGGCGTTTCATTGGTCCAGCGTTTAAATGCGCGATAGAACGTACTTGGCTCAGAAAAACCCGTTAAGTACACAATGCGCTCCACACTTTCATTGGTATTGGCTAATAATTTTTTAGCTAAACGACAGCGATAGTCTGACAAAATTTGCTGAAAACTGGTATTGGCTTCTGACAACTGAGTCCGTAAACGACGTGGGGTAATGTTGAGCTGTGCAGCGACCGTTTCGAGTGTGGTTTCACCACTTTCAAGCGTTGAACCAATAGCACGGCGAACTTCACCAACCAAATCATAACGCGCCAACTCCTGAAGTTTTTCAATCGCTAACTGCTCATGCAATTGTAATAACTCAGGTTCTGCCTGCCACAATTGATACTCTAAAATAGCCGGATCAAAATATAATCGGGTTTCTTTCTGCCCTAAACTCACAGGGCATTCATAGACACGGAAATACTCATCATCTGGCGCGCCCTGACTAAAGTTAAAGTCGATATAAATTGGCTGAAAACGCCCTTCAGTAATAAACTTAAAGAAACGCAAAACACCCGACATCGCGCATTCAGAAAAATGACGATTCACGATATTTTCTGCCCAAGGCTGATGACCATTGGTCAAATAGCAGCGGTCATCTTCAATCACCAATTGCGCATGAAAGGCATCGCTAATGAGGCGTTGATACGCCAAAGCCCGCTTTAAACCTTCACCGAAATTCTCAGATGAAATGAATAAGTGTTCAATCACCTGCCCTCGATATAAAGGCAAATGCTCACCCAGATGCAAACCAATATCAGGATCCTTACTGACTTCTTCTGCAGCCACCCAGAACGCAAATTGCGCATTCAATGGGGTACGGTCATTGGTTTCAACCTGATTTAATGCTACACCCGCTTTTGTTAAAATTTCTTCTGTTGGCAATCCGGCACGACGAATCGCTTGATACCCTAAACGCAACACAACAGATGCATCAGTTAGCTGACCCACTCCAGAACCTTCCTTGTATGTACTTCATTTATACTTAAAAAGATTGATTTTAGATTAACTGTGATTGACCAAACTGACAACTGTTACTACACATTTTTTGTTGAAAATATTTAACTGAATTGTTCGCTTATTTTACTGACAGTCGATCAGTTCAAAGCCTTTTACGGCTTGTATTCTGAAAAAAAATTGACTATAATTTGCGCCTTGCTAATTTATTCATTCAGGTAGGCTATGGCCAATAAAGAGGAACTCATCGAGTTCGAAGGCGTTGTCACCGAGACGCTTCCTAATACTATGTTCCGTGTACGTTTAGAAAACGGTCATGAAGTGATTGCTCACATCTCTGGCAAAATGCGTAAACACTATATCCGTATTTTGACTGGCGACAGTGTTAAAGTAGAAATGACACCTTATGATTTGACTAAGGGTCGTATCACTTACCGTGCGCGCTAAGTTTTAGCGAAGCGAAAAAGCCACTTTATAAGTGGCTTTTTTTTGTATCTATTTCAATGCAATGATAAAAATTGACTGCAAATTTGCTTTCCTTTACAGTCTAAAAACATAAAAATTCGATTATAAAATTCAAAATATAAGGACATAAAATCATATGAAACATCTAGGATTAGTCGGTGCTATCTTTTGTGTTGCTTGCGCCACGACAGGCCAAAAGCAACTCAATCAATCCCTACAACACGATATTGGACAGCCAGCTGATCAAGTTCGTAAAGAGCTCAACTTGAGTCAATTGGGCTATAAAGTGATGGGAGCACCCGTACAAAGCAACGAAAAACTTAGCTATACTATTTTACGCTCGATGCCAATCCCGATTGGTACACCAAATATCGGCACCAGTATAGCCATGGGCGCACCGATCCCAACGCCTTCTAAAGGTGGAATCACTGTCGATATGGAATGTAAAATCGAGTTCAAATTACGCAACCAAATCGTTGAATCCATTGACTATGTCAGTAAAGCTTGTTGATCCTGTATTTGAATACTAGAGGCTAATCCTGCTCGGATGACCGTGTATCAAATGACTACAGTGTTATACAGACCAATCTGACTAAACTGAATTTATTTCGTGAGGAGCTGATCCATGAAATTTATTTTGGAACATCAGGTTTACGAAGATCACCATTTTATTCACTCCACATTGAGCATGGGTTGCGTTCTAAGCATTGTGTTATTGGCTGGCTGTACCACGACTTCAACTCTCTCATCCGTTGAACGTGAACGCTATTTAGCCTCATTTATTGGTCAATCGAGCCAAACGATTCAAGCAGAACTCGACCTCAGCAAACTGGGCTATCAAAGGACTTCTCCCGTGGAGGTCAGTTCGGACTACCTCCTTTATCGTGTCGCACGCCCGATTAGTATTCCTTTACCGATGGCGGAAAATCCTGCGATGGGCATGGGCAGCGGCGCTGCTGTGCCGATTCCCAGTGGAAATACACGCTATGAGGTTGAGTTAAACTGCCTTATTCAATTTCGCATAAAGCATAATATTGCAACTGATGTCCGATTAACTGGTCGCACCTGTTAGTGCATCAATTCTAGGATTGATAATTTGTAGGCACAAAAAAACGCAGCATAAACGCTGCGTTTTTTGATTCGCCATTAGTTCAATGCAGAAACTACAGCTTGACCCATTTCAACAGTACCGACTTGAGTACTGCCTTCTGACATGATGTCACCTGTACGTAAGCCTTGATCTAAGACATTACCTACAGCATCTTCAATTGCTTTTGCCGCCGCTTCTTCACGGAAGGTATAACGTAGCATCATAGCAACAGACAGAATTGTTGCTAATGGGTTCGCAATGTTTTGACCTGCGATGTCTGGTGCTGAACCGTGGCAAGGTTCATACATACCTTTACCATTTTCATCTAAAGAAGCCGATGGCAGCATGCCGATAGAACCGGTTAACATCGCCGCTTCATCAGACAAGATATCGCCGAACAAGTTACCTGTCACGATTACATCAAACTGTTTTGGCGCACGGACCAATTGCATGGCAGCATTGTCAACGTACATATGAGACAAGTTAATTTCAGGATACTGCTCTTCTTTTAACGCAGTTACGGTTTGTTTCCAAAGCTCAGTCACTTCTAGCACGTTGGCTTTATCCACTGAACACACTTTACCACCACGTAAGTTCGCCATTTCAAAAGCAACTTTGGCAATACGCTTGATTTCAGATTCTGCATATACGTCAGTATTGAAACCTTGTTTTTCACCGTTTTCGAGTTCACGAATACCACGTGGTTGACCGAAATAGATCCCGCCAGTTAACTCACGTACGATCAAGATATCCAAACCTGCTACGATTTCAGGTTTTAAGCTCGACGCATCTGCAAGCTGCGGATAAAGAATTGCTGGACGTAAATTGGCAAATAAATTTAATTCTGAACGAATTTTTAATAGGCCACGTTCTGGACGAATTGAACGCTCAATGGTATCCCACTTAGGACCACCCACTGCACCCAATAAAATCGCATCAGCAGTCTTCGCTTGTGCTGCTGTTACTTCTGGATAAGGTGAACCGTGCGCGTCGATCGCTGCACCACCTAAAAGACCTTGTTCCCAAGTCAAACCTAAGTTGAATTTTTCGTTTACACGTGTCAGCACTTGTTCAGCCGCTTTCACGATTTCAGGACCAATACCATCACCTGGTAAAATCAAAATATGTTTTGACATGAGTCTTTCCATTTATACGCTGGCTTGATTACCAGTCGGATTTAAAGTTTCTTTTCTACAAACTCACCAAGTCCTGTGAGGACATTGTAGGGTCGGCAGAAACGTCGAATCGTTTTTGCACCTTGCTTTAAGTCTACACAGAGCGGATCAGGCGCAGATTTATCTAGTAAACTGCCTGTGTTTTTTGAACGCTCACGGTACATTTTAAAGGTGTACTCGTGTTTGGACCTAAAGTTGTGAATGACATGCAAGCGCTCTGCTTTTTCCTGAGAAATTGGATAATAGCGAATCACGACTTCATGCTGACCTGAAGGTACAGACAAATACAAAGGATTAGGCTCAGACAATGAACGACCATTCAACCGTACAATGCCTGCTTTAATCGCAGCACGTTGTACATGTTGATTATTTGGATCAACCACTTGTATTTGATCAAAACGCTCAAATTCACAATGCGCTGTACCTGCACAGTAAATCAGAGCATTATTTTTTGTACTTTCAGTTTCTTTCACATTTTTAATGCGTGCCGTGTCAAAGCTTTGACAGGCAGAGAGCGTTGCAAACAGCGCTCCCGTTACAACCAGCTGACCGAAGAACTTTTTCATTTTTCGAACCCAACCTGATAAATTCTGGCTAACGTATAAATTTTGTTTCGCCTGATATTAACAAGACTTAAGCCGACTGACTACTAAGAAGTTCTACAGTGACACTGACTTAAGCTTTAATTTCTGCAAATACCCAAGGGCGAGATGCTTTGGTTTTTTCTTCATAAGCGCGAATATCATCGGCTGCTTGTAAGGTTAAACCGATATCATCCAAGCCATTCAATAGGCAGTGTTTACGGAATGGATCGACTTCAAATGTAAATGCTTCACCACTCGGTGTACGTACTTCTTGCGCAGCCAAATCAATGGTTAATTGATAGCCTTCAGATGCAGCACATTCTTTAAATAACTGATCTACGATCTCTTCAGACAAGATCACTGGCAACATGCCATTTTTAAAGCTGTTATTAAAGAAAATATCCGCATAGCTTGGTGCAATGACAGTACGGAAACCATATTCTTCTAATGCCCAAGGCGCATGCTCACGGCTCGAACCACAACCAAAGTTTGCACGAGAGATCAAAATCGACGCACCTTGATAACGCGGTTTGTTCAATTCGAAATCGGGGTTAATCGGACGTTTTGAAATGTCCTGACCTAAATAGCCTTCATCCAAATAGCGCAACTCATCAAATAAGTTGGCTCCGAAGCCTGTACGCTTAATAGATTTCAAAAACTGTTTTGGAATAATTAAATCTGTATCAACATTGGCACGGTCTAATGGTGCAACGATACCTTGTTCAACGGTATATTTTTTCATGCGATTTGCTCCTATTAGCCCTGATTAGAAGGTACGAACGTCAACGAAGTGACCTGCAATTGCCGCAGCTGCTGCCATTGCTGGACTCACCAAATGCGTACGACCACCATTACCTTGACGACCTTCGAAGTTACGGTTAGACGTTGATGCACAGTGCTCACCCGGTTGCAACTTGTCAGCATTCATTGCCAAACACATTGAGCAACCCGGCTCACGCCATTCAAAGCCCGCTTCGATTAAGATTTTATCTAAGCCTTCTGCTTCTGCTTGTGCTTTGACTAAACCTGAACCCGGAACCACCATGGCTTGTTTAATCGATGCCGCCACTTTTTTGCCTTTGGCCACTTCAGCCGCTGCACGAATATCTTCAATGCGTGAGTTGGTACATGAACCAATAAATACACGGTCTAATTGGATATCTGCCAATGCCTGACCCGCTTCTAAGCCCATGTAGTTGTATGCACGTGTCCAGTCATTACGCTGTACGTCATCTTTAGCTTGTTCTAAAGTTGGCACTGCTTGAGATACAGGAATCACCATCTCAGGAGAAGTCCCCCAAGACACTTGTGGCTCAATCTCTTCACCTTGCAATACCACAACAGTATCAAAATGCGCACCTTCATCAGACACTAAAGTATTCCAATATTCTACTGCAGCATCCCACTGTTCGCCCTTCGGTGCATATGGACGGTCTTTTACATAGGCAATGGTTTTGTCATCGACAGCCACCATACCCACGCGCGCGCCACCTTCGATCGCCATGTTACACACCGTCATACGACCTTCGATCGACATATCACGGAATACTTGACCACCAAACTCAATTGCGTGACCTGTACCACCTGCCGTACCGATTTTACCGATAATTGCTAAAACCACGTCTTTAGGAGTTACGCCTTGACCCAAGTGACCGTCAACACGCACCAACATGTTCTTCATTTTCTTTTGAACTAAGCATTGAGTCGCCAACACGTGTTCAACTTCAGATGTGCCAATACCATGAGCCAAGCAACCAAAAGCACCATGCGTTGCAGTATGTGAGTCACCACATACCACGGTCATACCGGGCAAGGTTAAACCTTGTTCTGGCCCAACCACATGCGCAATCCCTTGGCGTACATCGTTGATGTCAAACTGGGCAACATTAAAGGTTTTACAGTTGTCATCTAAAGTTTGCACTTGGATACGTGAAGTATCATCTTCAATACCCGCAATACCTTCAGCACGCTCCTTAGTAGAAGTAGGTACGTTATGGTCTGGCGTTGCAACGTTAGCGCTTAAACGCCATGGTTTACGACCTGCAAGTTGTAGCCCTTCAAAGGCTTGTGGAGAAGTCACTTCATGCAATAAATGACGGTCGATATACAATAATGAAGAGCCATCATCTCGCTGTTTTACTAGATGGTCATCCCACAATTTGTCATACAAGGTTTTTTTTATTTGGGTTTCCGCTTTTTGGGTTTCGCCTGCCATGTCGATTTGCTCCACTGGACTGGGTAAATTCTTTCGTTAAATCGATTATAACCACGTATTCACATAAATCTAATTTATCATTTTTATTAGTTTAAAAACTTATAGGAATGATATTTAACTGCTGATTTCCGCTACATTTTAAAGACCATTAATGCGTTTAAAACACGCTCACTTCAATACTTTCAGCAGATGAAACTTTAGAATTTTCTCCGACTTTTTTGTTCACTGTCTGCCATTATTTAAACAGTAATTTAAAAATTCAATGATCATAAATCGAATTTTCTCTTTTACATTGCAAATAAGAATCATTATTATTAAATCATTGCCAAGATTTATCAATTTAACAAGGAGCTTTTTCATGGCACACATTAACAAGTTCGTCGAAAATAATCAGCGCATGTTCAAAAAAACCTTGAGCTATTACATCATGCATATCACGGTTGCGATGTTGGTTGGTTATTACGTGACTGGCAGTATTGCAATGGCCATTACCTTAAGTTTACTTGAACCAACTGTTCAAGCGGTTGCCTTTTTCTTCCACGAAAAAGCATGGGAAAAGAAAGATAAAGCAGCAGAGGAAAATATCCCCGCTTAATCCAACCCTGCTCCTTGTAAAAAAACCACCATCACGGTGGTTTTTTTAATGACCTTAAAACGTTCTTTTACTCTATCCACTTTAACTTTCTATTTTTTCATCCTATAGATTCAATTGCAGACGGATCATCAAAGCTTGTTTTTTTGCTGTAAGGCCAACTGATCATGCGCCTCAACCAATTGTTCTATCGCAAGAATCAGTTTGTTTTTTGCCGCATTACACTCGGCAGCTGCGCGGTTTTCGTCGTCTTCGTCATCTGCGATTTCATATATCGCACAGCGCTTTTCGACTGTCCCTTCAAAAATATCCAATAAATTTTTAATGTGTTTAATATCCATCGCCTTCTCCCTGTGAGGTACAACATTGCTAATCGATGCAGCCATGACTGTACCTGTTGCTATAATTATTCACTGAAAAGTATGTTCCCCAAGCCATCAAAACTTGAGTTCATTTTTTTGTTTTAGTTCAATACTGAATTAAAAAGAAACGTCATCGCTCCTCTTTAATTCAAACGGTTGAATTACTTTCCAGCCCTGTATTTTTTATATTATGCATAACTCTGGTTTCGGTTTAAAAAATAACTTTGTAACAGCGCATTTGAGCTGAAAATGTCACAGCCCAATCTTAAATCATGCAGTGACCAAGTACTCAAATAACACTATTGAACCCTGAAAATCCCCTCAGATTTAAAGCGTCATCTGGCTTGAACGCCTAGTTTTAAATCAAAAGATACAACTTTTCCTTTGATTTATTCTTAAAATATTATAACAATGAGACTACGCATAAAAATTCTTTATAGGAATGAAGATGAATCTCGCAGCCTTTGAAGCCTTTGTAAAAGTCATGGAAACTGGTTCGATCTCTTTGGCAGCAGATCAGCTCTTCATTACGCAACCTGCTGTGACCAAGCGTATTCACAGTTTAGAAGAATACTTCGGTGTCAAACTTTTTGAATCCGCGGGTCGTGGTGTTCAAGCGACGCATGCGGCAAACTCTCTCTTGCCAAAAGTAAAAAGCTGGCTGAATGAATTGGGTGATATTCACCATACGCTCAGCCATGAGCAAGGTCAGGTTCAAGGTAAACTGAAAATTGGTACCAGCCATCATATCGGCTTACACCATTTACCGGCGCATTTGCGTCAATATGTACAACAGTTTCCAGAAGTGACCTTAGATGTACACTTTGTTGATTCTGAACAAGCCCATGAGCAAGTTTTAGCTGGCGACTTAGAGTTGGCTTTTTTGACTTTACCGCCACAAGGTGACAGCCGTTTAAAATACATCACGACATGGAATGATCCATTAGTATTCGTGGTTGCGCCTTTCCATCCTTTGGCGCAAGTTGAACATTTAACCTTAGAAGATTTGATCCAATACCCAAGTCTTTTACCTGCGGCGCAAACCTATACCAGTCAAATTACTTTGGCTGAGTTTGAAAAGTATGGCCTGAAGCCAAAAGTCACCATGAGCAATAACTCACTTGAGTCGATTCGCATGTTGGTTTCAATTGGTCTCGGTTGGTCAGTCCTTCCTAAAACATTATTGAACCAAGATTTAAAACAATTGAATTTACCTTCAAACATGAATCGTCAATTGGGAATGGTATGGCATCCAGGCCGTACTCAATCACTTGCTGCACAAAAACTGGTTGAATTGATGAAACACATCTAATTCATTTTTTGCCTACAAAATTCAATTATTAATCAAGCCACCGCTATGGTGGCTTTTTTTAGTGATCTGTTTGAGCATTTAGAAAAAGCGAATGATTTGATTAGCCAAGTGTTGAACAGTCCTTGTTGAATAGTCATCATATACAATGCAGTGACCTTCAAATCTGCCATCAATATTTGTAGCTTGGCTCAAGGTCAGCAATAGATGCTCTTACTTATTGTGAAAGTTCAACCTCTTTTCACTGATGTTATACAGTAACATCAGAAGTGCAATTTGATTCAAATATAAGAACGATACGCGGCAAGGTCATCCGCAAGTGTTTGAGATAGGACTACTTCTCATCAAAAATGTTTTTGCGATACTTTGAATAATTAGACGGTAGTGAACGAGTTTTGCGGATGACAATGGTTTTGGGTACTTTTGCCGAAACAAAAGTACCTCCAGCCGAAGGCCAATCAATTTATTCAATTCCTAGATGTAAGACTTCGTTGAATAGACTTAAAAATCATTTTAAAAACACGAAATAACTTTTACGTACGTAACATCAGTTTTTCATTAAAAATGGGATCGCCTATTTCAGCCGATCCCATTAAAAAAACCAAGGAAGACCTGTGGGTTTTATTTCGTCAATGAATCTTCATGTAATGATTCATTCAATTGATCGACAATAATCGCCCACTCACCATCTGACTTAATTTTTTCGGCCAAGAACTGACGCTGAGCATCTGTCCAATAGTCTGCTTCGGTAATTTTAGTTTGGGCACTGAGTTGATGCGTCACGATAAATAAAGCAATCGCGTCTTCACTCGAATCTAAACCCAGTTGTTCAAATAGATGAGTCATGCGTGGACGTACACTCATTGTCATTCTCCGTGTTAAAACTTATTGTTTATGGATACAAAATTATTCTGTTTTAAGGATATAACACGGAACGAACACGCACTCAATTACAGAATACTATAGCGGTGAAAATTGAATAAAAGGCAAACTGAGCATAATCATCACGACCGATTGAATAAATACCAACAACAAAGGCAGCCCCCAGTTCACTCCGCCTTCTTCAGCAAACACCTGCTCACTATATTTCGGCTGCTGCATATAGGCTTTGGTCTTTTGCACCGCAAAATCGCTATATAAATGCTTTCCAATCACAGCGAGTATAAGGTTAGGAATCAATGATAGTCCTATTAAAACCTGATCAGGCACACCGATGATGAGCGCCAACATGCTAATCAAAAAACCAACCGCAAAGAATAAGAAGAAATAGCGGTACATCTTCCGATAAAGCAACCAATAGGGTCCAAAAATTAACCCAGCCCAACTCAGGCCACTGTGCTGCCCAGCTTGTTGTTCAATGAACTTTAAATAAGATTGAGCACGTGGCCCAATAAAGATTTGAATTAAATGTTTAAAAGAAGTTTCTGTCTGCATATAGAGCGATAGTTCAAATTAGTGAGCCGAAGTTTAATCAAAAGGACGTCAAATAAAAAAGCATCTAATGATGCTTTTTTATGTTTATCTTTAGGCTTGAATTGACCAGTCTTGAATGTCCCAACCTTGTTCTTTTGCAAGGACTTCTAAACGGTCATCTGGGTTAATTGCAAAGGCATGATCGGCATATTCCAATAGGAAGCGGTCATTAATCGAATCTGAATAGGCCCAAGATTCTGTCACATCACGACCTTCTAACCATTGATTCAAACGGACTAATTTGCCCTTTTGGTAGCACGGAGTATTAATCACTTTACCCGTATATTTACCATCCACAACTTCGGCATTGGTCGCAATGATTTCAGTAATACCAAATTCACGAAAAATCGGTGCGGTAATAAAATCAGACGTTGCGGTGATCCCGACCAATTGATGTCCTGCATCTTGATGGCGCTGAATGGCAGCAAAACCCTCAGGACGCATTTGCGCACGAATAACTTTTTTCATAAACAACTGATGTAACTCAGTTAAGTAGGCATTGTCATGTTGGGTTAAAAACTCAAATACAAATTCGTTATAAGCAATCGGGTCAAGCTGGCCTTTTTTATAATCATCATAAAATTTGTCATTCATGGCACGATGACGAATTGGATCAACCAAGCCTTCATTGACCAAAAACTCCCCCCAAGAATGGTCTGAGTCGGTATTTAATAAGGTGTGATCAAGGTCAAACAGTGCCAATTTCATGAAAATACTCGTAAAAGCTGAAATTTAAGAAAAAAATTGTAAATCTATCTCCGCTAGTCGATAGAAATTCGTTAAGATCATAACAATTTTAACATTTTTACACTTTGCTTTTTCGAGATGGACACAGAAATAAACGTCCCCGTGAGCAAAGTCATAAATTACACAATATTTAGGTAGCCAAATGATCGATTCAGAAGGTTTCCGACCCAACGTCGGGATCATTTTGGCAAACGACATTGGACAAGTTTTATGGGCAAAGCGCATTGGTCACAATGCCTGGCAATTTCCACAAGGAGGTATCCAACATGGAGAAACCCCCGAACAGGCACTTTACCGTGAGCTGAGAGAAGAAGTTGGCTTACTGCCCGAACACGTCCAGGTGATAGCACAAACCCAAGGGTGGTTGCGCTATCGTTTGCCACATCGGTATATACGTACGGATTCAGACCCCGTTTGTATTGGTCAAAAGCAAAAGTGGTTTTTATTGAAACTGACAGCTTCAGCACAGCATATTCAGCTGGATTTGTCAGATCCACCTGAGTTTGATCAATGGCAATGGGTCAGCTATTGGTACCCTTTGGGTCAAGTGGTGAATTTTAAACGCGATGTATATCGTAAAGCCATGGTGGAGCTGTGCAATCAGCTTCCGCAAAAACCGTAAAAATTTGCAGAATGGATGCAGATTTTTAGGATGAGTGTTGTTATAAATAAAGCAGAATAAATTTTGGAGCAGACACGATGTCGAACATGCAACTGGATACCTTAAGACGCATAGTCCAAGAGATTAATGCGTCGGCCAGTTTGCATGAATCTTTAGACATTATGGTCAATCAAGTGGCCGAAGCCATGCATGTGGATGTCTGCTCAATCTACTTGCTTGATGAACGAAATCATCGTTATTTACTGATGGCTTCTAAGGGCCTAAACCCTGAAGCCGTTGGGCATGTCTCTTTGCATACCAGTGAGGGTTTGGTCGGCTTAGTTGGACAACGTGAAGAAATCGTCAACTTAGACAATGCACCCAAACACGAACGCTTTATGTATCTGCCAGAAACAGGGGAAGAAATTTACAATTCCTTCCTCGGTGTTCCGGTGATGTATCGCCGTAAAGTGATGGGCGTCTTGGTGGTTCAAAACAAAGAGCCTCAAGACTTTAGCGAAGCTGCCGAATCCTTCCTCGTGACCCTATGCGCTCAACTTTCAGGGGTAATTGCCCATGCACATGCCGTCGGGAATATCGAAGTCTTTCGTAAACCCAACAACCTCCCTGCCTATAAAACTTTCCAAGGTATTTCTGGTTCAGGCGGTATTGCGCTAGGCCGGGCAGTCATCCTGTATCCACCTGCTGACTTGGCTTCAGTCCCCGATCGTGAAGCCGATGACATCAGTGAAGAACTCGAATTACTCGACAATGCCATAGACGCAGTTCGTCAAGAAATTCTGTCCCTCGATGAAAAAATGCAAGATGCCCTCATGGCCGAAGAACGTGCATTATTTAGCGTGTTCTTGCGAATGCTCGATGCCAATGCCCTCCCCGCGGAAATCAAAAGTGAAATTCGTGACGGTAACTGGGCACAAGGTTCGGTACGCATTGTTATTGATAAACACATTGCGCTGTTTGCACAGATGGAAGATGACTATCTCCGTGAACGTGTTTCAGACTTAAAAGATCTGGGGCGTCGTATCTTGGCTTATTTACAAGAAGCAGATGCCAGTCACCGTGAAATCACCGATGAAAGCATTTTAATTGGTGAGGAAATTTCTACGGCTGCCTTGGTTGAACTCCCTGTCGATAAAATCGCGGCGATTGTGACCACCGAAGGTGCCATGAACTCACACATGGTGATTGTGGCACGTGCCCTCGGCATTCCAACTGTAGTCGGTGTGACTGAACTGCCGATTAATACCCTCGATGATGTCGAAATGATTGTCGATGCACATCAAGGTCGTGTATTCATCAATCCACCTCGTCGTTTACGCACACGCTATAAAGAGATTCAAAAAGAAGAAGAGCAAATTGCCAAAGATCTGAAGCAATACGAAACCAAAGATGCCATCACCCCTGATGGTGTTGCAGTTCGATTGTTTGTAAATACTGGCTTGATGATCGATGTGGTTCGCGGTGTACAACGTGGCGCCAAAGGTGTCGGTCTATACCGTTCTGAAATTCCGTTTATGCTGCGTGATCGCTTCCCTGGTGAAGAAGAACAGCGCGCTATTTATCGTCAACAGCTGAGTCATTTTGCCAATAAACCAGTGGTGATGCGTACCCTCGATATTGGTGCAGATAAAGACCTGCCTTATTTCTCGATTGAAGAAGAAAACTCAGCACTGGGTTGGCGTGGAATTCGCTTTACTCTCGATCATCCTGAGATTTTTTCAGCCCAAATTCGTGCCATGCTCAAAGCCAGTATTGGCCTGAACAACTTGCATATTTTGCTGCCGATGGTGACCAGTGTCAGCGAAGTCGAAGAAGCGTTGTATTTGCTTGATCGTGACTGGCAAGCGGTGCAAGAAGAAGAACAGGTGAAGATTACCAAGCCAAAAATCGGCATCATGGTCGAAGTGCCGAGTGTGCTGTTACAGATCGATGAGTTTGCTGAATTGGTTGACTTCTTCTCGGTCGGATCAAACGATTTAACCCAATATTTACTTGCGGTTGACCGAAATAACCCACGAGTTGCCAATGTCTATTCACACTCACACCCAGCCGTACTTCGTGCGCTAACTCGCTTGGTGCAAGAATGTCATAAATACGACAAGCCGATTAGTATTTGTGGGGAAATGGCCGGTGATCCACTCACCGCTATTTTACTGATGGCGATGGGCTTTAATACCCTATCGATGAGTTCGAGTAATATCCTGAAAGTCCGTAAAGCCATCTGCCACGTGCCGATGCCAGATGCAAAAGAGCTCTTGGATCGAGCCTTGAGCATGAATAATCCATTGATGGTGAAAAGCATGATGGAGTATTACTTCAAGACTCATGGTCTTGGTGATATGGTGAAATCTGCCACACGCATCGTGAGTGCTTAAGACCACTCATGTAAAATAATAAAACGAGGTGATGATGGATTTTTTATTTTTTCTGGCTTCTGTCGCAATTGCCTTTTATATGACAAAGATCCATCCACAACTCAAACAAAAAATGTTAGAGCTGCAACACGACACACCGATTGAAAAAGCATCCTCAACTCGACCTAGACCGTCCCAAGCACAACAAGTCAATACACGCCCAACCAAGCCAACAAAATCCAAAGCTCCGGTCAGCCGCTCTCGTATCCCCCCCTTACTCGGTATAGAAATTACTGCTTCACAGCAGCGCCACTTAGGGAAAAATGATCCATCGGTACTGGCTGCACAGCGCGTCAAACAGCTAAACCAGACGCATCACACTGACTCAACATGGTTTGAGCAATTGACCAGTCAAGTGGAACACGTACTCCAGCAAACCAATGACGCCTCAAAACATCAAAGTACAGCGTCTAGACCGCAACAAAAATCCGCATTCAACAAAATGTTTGAAGACTTATTTTCAAAATAAGCCGTGTTTTAAGGTTCTACATTTAAACTCAAAACCCATGCGTTCAATCCCGCATGGAACCATCTGAATGAACGTCGGTATCTTATTATTCAACGAAGTTGAAGTCTTAGATGCTGCGGGGATTTCTTCGGGGATCAATGCATCTCTTTATATTGTGGCCAAATTGCATGGCCTAGAGATTGCGAAGCGAACAGTAAAACGTATGGAATATGATGTGAACTTTGTTTAAGCAGATGCTGAAGCCGAATCATTTAGTAGACTACAAACTGAGAAAACACACTGAAATAAAAAGGGAGATAATCATTCGAATATCCCCCTTTTTTGTGCTTTGCATAGCCACGTTTTGCATTTTTCTTTCGATCTACAAAAGTTTGGCTTTTGTTAAAATCGTTCATGTGTTTTGCCACAAAGTTGCGAACTTCAACTTCAGGCAGGACTTTTTTCTTTGCCATTTGCATTCACCTTTTTGCCTATACAGCACCCTCGTGCTGTAGTGCATATATTGGTCTATTTTTAGATTTTTTCAAGCACTTTCCTATGGCTTTTTGATACAGCGTAGTTAGCCCCAAGGCCATAAAAAAATTGCTTTGCCACATTATTTCCCTCTCCCTAACCCTCTCCCATTGAGCATAGGTATCTACACATTTTTTATAAATTGAATGCGATCTGAGCAATCGCATTCAGCTCATCAGACGAATACTCTGACAACAACTGAAGAGTGTTCAATAGTATTGAAAGCCCTGCCAGTATGGCAG
>NZ_VOYW01000034.1:0-36106 GCF_013420085.1 Acinetobacter sp. YH12027 | reverse complement strand
AGCAAGTAACTTGGACCAGTGTTGATCATTTAGCATTGTTCGAGGCATAGCGAGTGTAAAATTGGGTTTGGCGATTTAATTTTACTATCTCGCTATTTTTTTAATCAACAAATGTCAACAGACCCTAGAATAAAAGCATGCTCCAATCCATCCAACATTTCATCCAAAAAGGAATGCAGAGCGTTTCCCCTTGCCTGCTCTGTGGTATCGATCGACAACGACATCATTCGCTTTGTACCGACTGCTGGGCACAACTACCATGGTTTAAAAAAATGGTTGATCGCCATGAACACTGCATCTCTTGTGCCTTTCACTATGATTTCCCAATAGATCGCATCATTCAAAGCTATAAGTATGAGCAACAATTGCACTATCAAAATTTACTAGCACAGAGCCTTTTAAGTTTGCGCATAGCTCGAGTTCAGGCCATTGTTCCCATGCCTATTTCAGTTGAACGCCTTAAGGACCGTGGATACAACCAAATGCTTCTCGTTGCACACATGATGGCAAAGCAATTGCGCATCCCTGTTTGGCAACCAGTGATTCGTCAAGCACAGCACGCTCAAAAAGGTTTAAGTCGGCTAGAACGCCTAGAAAATATCGAACAGCAATTTATTATCGACCCAACTGAAAAACACCGTTTCCGTAAAGTCCTCATTATCGATGATGTGGTGACCACGGGGAGTTCAATCCATGCATTAAGTACGCTGTTACATCAGCTACATTGCACGCAGGTATATGCCGCATGCATTGCTGCGGCACAGCCTTAGTTTCAAACATCAACCTCTAAAGAAAATGAACAAGCGAAGCAGTTTAGCTTTCAGCAAGAGATCGCGCCTGCTGCTTCACCCAAGGAATCACCACCTCACGTGTTAAAGGTGCGAGTTTTGTTTGTGTATCATCTAAGCTGACCCATTGCATCGCTGCAATTTCCGCATCAATTTCCGGCTCACCTCGCAACTGGACCAGATAGACATAACTCACCAGTAGATGATCTGCTTCGTTCGCAGCGGCCGTTTCAAAACGACCAATGAATTGCTCAATCTGCGCAGCGCAGCCTATTTCTTCCTGAATTTCACGCAGCATGGTGATTTCAGGGGCTTCATTGGGTTCCAACTTGCCACCCACTTGCATAAAGAATGCCGTGTGTTTTTTACGAACCACTAAAAGTTCATGCTGTTCATTTAGAATAATTGCTGCAGCAACAGTAATAGTTTTCATCAATCTTGTTCCAAATCCGCGATAAAGGCTGTACGTTCAACCATGCCCCATTTCGGCTCTGGCGCAGTGAAATGTTGAAACTGCTCAACAATCGTTTCAATATTATCTTCTGCAATTAAGCCTTCGATAAAACGCGGATGGGTAAAGCCTTTTTCTGCGGTAGTTTTCAGAAAATTCAATAAATCGTCATAAAAACCATCTACATTGAGAAAGGCACATGGCTTTAAATGAATGCCCAATTGAGCCCACGTCCACTGCTCAAAAATTTCCTCTAAAGTCCCTGCTCCACCTGGAATCGCCACAAAACCATCCGAGAGTTCAGACATTTTAGTTTTCCGTTGTTGCATATTTTCTACCACATGCAATTCGGTTAAATCTGGATGTGCCAATTCTTTATCGACCAAGACTTTTGGAATCACCCCAATGACTTGCCCACCTGCACGCAAAGCACTATCTGCCACAATACCCATCAAACCTGAACGACCACCACCATAGACCAGTGTGATGCCTTGTGCCGCCAAATGACGACCGACTTTTTCAGCCACCTGTAAATAGGCTGGATTGTTACCAAGGGCGGAACCACAGAAAATTGCGATAGATTTCATTTATAATCACCATCAGATCAGGAACGCTATGCTGGAAAAATCAACTTTAAACAGATTTTTTCATAAAATAAGCATTAGAACAGTGTTTTTCAGCAAATCCTTGTCTAAAATACACCCATTCATTTTTAACTTACTGCGCAAGGGGAAAAGACAACATGCTTGAAGCCTTTTACGCCACAGAGCGCGGTAGCCTGGAAGATGTCACCATCAATGGTGACTTCGATTTACATCAGGATTTAGTCTGGCTCGATCTCATTGCCCCGTCTCAGGAAGAGCAGCAATGGATTATGGATGCCTATGATCAAAATTTACCTACATTAAAATCATTAGAAGATATTTCGTCGAGTGCACGATTCTACCGTGATGACGACGGTATTTTGCACATCAGCACCTATTTTTTAACGAAAAATAAAAATTTTCAGGTCGATGGCGAACCCGAAGAAAATGCCAGCACCTTAGCTACCGTACAAACGGTTGCCTTTATTTTGCATAAAGAACGCTTATTCACTTTACGGGGTGAAAAGCTGGTGGCTTTCCGTGCCTTTCGTGCCCGCGCGCGTCGTAACGATTATGAAATTGACTATAAAGATCCAACTTGGATTTTATTGGGTCTTTTAGAAGCCAAACTCGATGAACTTGCGGATATCTTGGAAGATATCCACAAGGACTTAGAAAAGTATTCCACAGAAGTGCTGAATAACCGTCATCGTGAGATGATTTTAGACTTGGATGACATGATTACCCGACTTGCGCATTTAGAAGATATGCTCGGGAAAGCTCAGCTGTGTCTGATCGACTTACGTCGTGTTCTCACCTTCCTGTCACGTCCTCGGGCCTTGGGTAGTCATATTTATGATGCCGACATCCGAGAACTCAGTGAAGACGTACGCTCACTTGTTGAGCATGATGCCTTCTTGTTCCAAAAGGTTCGATTCTTACTGGATACCACCTCTGGATTCATTAACACCGAACAGAATGATACGATTCGTCGCTTCTCGATTTTACCAAGTATGCTTGCGCCACCGATGTTAGTGGCTAGCGTCTATGGGATGAACACCGATGTACTGCCCTTCGCGCATGGTACAACCAGTTTTATCGTGGTCAGCTTAATCATCGTGGCATTCTTTATTGGCCCATTGATGTACTTCCGCTGGAAGAAATGGATTTAATCCGTTCCTATTGCGTAGACTTGCGAGAGCTTCTTATCCCGCTGAAATAAAAAAAGCACCTTATGGTGCTTTTTTTATTTAGATCAATTGCAAGTCATGCTCAAGATGACAGGCTTGAATAATCTTCATCATTTTTTCAGGGACTGCTTTAAACTGCAAACCTTGCGCTTTTGGCGTTTGACGTAACCAACGGACCAAAACAGCTAAAGCTAAAGTACTGCCATGCTCAAGCTCAGCAAGATTGACCACTAAGGGAAAAGCTTGCTGTTGTTGAATCAACTTCAAGCCGTCTTGATAATACAATTCGGCATTGTTGTAATCGATTTTGCCTGAAACCATCAATTCTTGTTGATGAAGTTTAATCACACATCACCTATCTTATTTTTTCTTGTCTAATGCTGCATCAGCATCAGGTTTGAAGTTCGCAATTGCTTTATCAATGTTACCGCCATTACGTTTTACAGTCGCCGCAAACTGATTACGGAATTGCAAGCCTAGGTCGATACCCGAAACGTTGATATTACGGATTTTCCATTGTGAACCTTTATCCGCCAACTGGAAAGAGACTGGAATTTTTTCACCGTTGTTATGGAAATCAATCGTTACAACAGGGTTCTTACTGTTCGACGCTTTATATGGACGCATGCTATACGTTTGGTTACTAAACTTGGCAAAAGCTGAACCATAGTTTTCGATCAGTGTTGCACGGAAGTTACGTTCAAACTGCGCACGTTGAGCCGCTGAGCTGTATTGATTCGTTGCATACGTACCCATCACGATACGTGTGAATGCTTGTGAATCAATATACGGGTCCAAGTTTTGACGAACAATCGTTTTCACAGCCGCAGGGTTATTTTGTAGTTTTGCGTGGTCTGCTTTTAAACGTGTAATGAGGCCATCAGCCACTTTTTTTACAAATGCAGGTGGTGCTTCGCTTGGAGCAGCAAAAGCTGTACCTGCCATCATAGTTGATAAGATACTTGCTGTAAGCGTATGTTTTAACAATGTGTTCACTTAATTTCTCCTAAAAATTATTCAACAAATGCAGGTTCTTCTGCCGTTGTTGTGTCAGCAGCTTCTGTTTTTTGTTCAGCTTCTGCTGTGCTGTCAGATTTGTTCCCTGCACCACCGGTCACAAATTTAGACACCAAATCTTCGATTTCCATCGTACCTTGGGTATTACCAATTTGGTCACCACGTTTTAAGAAGTTGACACCACCACCCGGTACAATTTTCAAATATTTCTCGCCCAATAAACCATTGGTTGCAACCATAATGTAAGCATCTTCATCGATATTGGTGATGGATTTCATGTTAGCAATCAGTTGCTGTTCCATTTCTTTTTGTTTCGCAGGTGTTGCTGCTTCATAGTCTGATGTGTAACGCAGCTCTTCGAGTGCATTCTTTTGCACTTCTTTTAATTGTTCTGCGTTATAAGAGGTTAATGAGCCATCCATAATCAGATGTGCTGTCACTAAACGCGTCACAGGATCGAGTTTCAATGATTCCACTTGACCAACTTTAACGCCACTTAAGGTGACTTTGGCGCGGGGTTTAATCCCGTTTACATTTTCAAATGTCGCGGTCAATTCATAACTGTCTTCGATGTTATTGCCGACCAAACCACTCACACGCATCGCCAAGAAGAAAATAGCGATAGCAAAAAGAATGACAAAAAAACCGACGGCCAGTTCACTCGTACGTGATTTCATTAAATACCTCCGAACATGACCGCAGTCAACACGAAATCTGATCCTAAAACACACAACGAAGAATACACGACAGTACGTGTGGTCGACGTTGCAATACCTTCTGAAGTTGGGACACAGGCATAACCCTGATAGACCGCAATCCAAGTACAAATTAATGCAAAAACAAAACTTTTGATGATGGTGCCATTAAAGACGTCTTTAAAGAATTGCACACTGTTCTCGATGCCACTCCAATAAGAGCCTTCATCTGCACCCAGAAAATCAACACCCACTAATTTACCGCCCATGATGCCGACAGCAGCGAAAATCACCGACAACATTGGCAAGCTAAAAATACCGGCCCAAAGTCGTGGCGAGATCACACGTTTTAATGGATCGACCCCGATCATTTCCATACTCGACAACTGCTCAGTGGCTTTCATCAAACCAATTTCAGCCGTCAAAGCTGAACCTGCACGACCAGCAAAGAGTAAAGCTGCAACCACAGGTGCAAGTTCACGCAGTAAAGTCAGTGCAACGGCTGTGCCGAGCATCGCTTCACTACCGAAAGTCGACAGAATGCTATACATCTGCAAACCCAGTACCGAGCCAATAAATAAGCCAGATACCACAATAATCAGTAATGAAAGCACACCAACACGGTACATCTGATAAATAAACAATTTCACGCCAAGTAAAGTCGGCATGGAAAACAGAATCTGCAGCAACATAATGGTTGCTACGCCGATTCCTCGAACACGTTCAATGACGCGTCTACCTAATGCGGCAATAGCATTCATGAACGAACCTCATGATTTAAATAGGGCTGATGACTGAATTGATAATCGACCGGACCTTCTACCGAACCCGTCAAGAACTGCTTCACAAACGGCGAGGCATGTGCTTTTAACTGCTCAGGTGTTCCCTCGCCCTGCACTTTCCCTTCAGCCACCACATAGATGTAATCTGCAATTGATAATGTTTCAGCCACGTCATGCGAGACAATAATCGTGGTTAAATCTAAAGCTTCACGTAGCGAACGAATCAAGCGAGTTAAAACCCCCATCACGATCGGGTCTTGTCCTGCAAAGGGTTCGTCATACATGATTAACTCAGGATCCAGTGCAATAGCACGGGCCAAAGCCACACGACGATTCATACCACCCGATAGTTCAGAGGGCATCATTTGTTCTGCGCCACGTAAACCAACAGACTCTAATTTCAACGCCACAATTTCAGCGATCAAATGCTCTGGCAACTTGGTATGCGCACGAATTGGAAAGGCTACGTTTTCGTATACCGACATATCGGTAAATAATGCGCCGCTCTGAAACAGCATCCCCATACGCGCACGCGCAGCGAAGAGCTCCTGACGTGACATCTGTGCAATGTCCTGCCCATCAAGCAACACTTCTCCATTATCGGGAGTCAATTGACCACCAATTAAACGGAGTAAAGTCGTTTTACCTGTACCAGATGGACCCATAATTGCAGTGATCTGACCACGACGAATTTTTAAACTGACATTGTCATAGATGACGCGCTCTCCTCGCTTAAAACTCAGGTTTTTCACTTCAATCAGTGCCTGAGTCTGAGAAGACGTTTGATTATTCATAGCTGAGGATTTTCCTGCATTTTTTTCAGCATGCATACTATAAAGGATTGAAGTTTAAAATGTTACCATTGCATGAGCGCATATCCCTGCATTCCATCAGGTAAATTGTTTTTTATTATTAATGCGATTTTATAGAGGGTGTTTTCAACCCAATAGAAGAATTTAGTTAAAATAATTGTATATATAGTAAACGATATTACACAATAAGAGTGTCAAACCGATATAAGGCATAAGTACCTCGATCATCACTGTACGCATATTTGCCAACGCGTTTCCGTTCATATTAATTATCATTAAACACATAAAGTTTGATCAAGTATACATTTTTCTGATTAAAAGGCTAATTTAAATCCATAAAAAAAACCGGTGTTTCCACCGGTTTTTTCGATATTTCTCTCGAAATTCAATTAGTCATTGAATTTACGACGTGGACGGTCTTCACCGAAAGTGCGTTCGCCGCGTGGTTTATCATCACCGAAACGTTTTGGACGGTCATCGCCGAAACGTTTTGGACGATCTTCACCAAATGAACGTTGAGGACGGTCACCGTTGAATTCACGACGTGGACGATCTTCACCAAATGAACGTTTTGGACGATCGCCATAACCTTCACGAGCTGGTTTGTAATCTACACGGTTACCACGGTTGTCATCGTTAGAACGACGGTCAAAACCACCTTCACGACGTGGACGATCGCTGTTAAATTCGCGACGTGGACGATCTTCAAAACCGCCTTCACGACGTGGACGATCGTTGTTAAATTCGCGACGTGGACGATCTTCGAAACCGCCTTCACGACGTGGACGATCATTGTTAAATTCGCGACGTGGACGATCTTCAAAACCACCTTCACGACGTGGACGATCGTTGTTATATTCGCGACGTGGACGATCTTCGCCACCGAATGAACGACGTTCGCCATCACGGTTGCCTTCACGACGTTTGAAGTTTGATTCACCTTCAAAACGACGACCGCCACCGAAACCACCACGACCACCGCGACCGCCATCACGACGACCACGACCGCCATCACGGCTACCGCGTGCAGGAGGTGGAGATGGCTCAAGACCTTCAATTTCAGACACATTTAAACGTGCATCTAAGAAGTCTTCTAAAGCACGGATTTTACCGCGTTCACGGTAAGTCGCTAAAGTAATCGCGTTACCAGTACGGCCCGCACGACCTGTACGACCGATACGGTGTACATAGTCTTCGTTCTTCATTGGAAGACCGAAGTTAATTACGTGAGAAATTGTTGGTACGTCTAGACCACGTGCAGCAACGTCAGTCGCAACTAAGATTTTTGCACGACCTTCACGAATGCTACGTAAACGACGGTTACGTACAGTTTGTGGCATTGCACCGTGAAGAGCGACAACTGAGTGACCTGCTTCTGCAAGTTCTTCAGCCAGCATATCTGTATCTTCTTGAGTAGATGCGAATACAACTGCTTGATCTACAGACTCATCAGATAACCAGTGAGTCAAAAGTTTTTTCTTATGTTCGAAACCGTCAGTCCAGTGAAGAGTCTGAGCAATGTCAGTATTTGTAGAATGACCAGTTTCAATCGCAATACGCTGTGGATCATTCATCATGCGTTCTGCAAGTGTAATGATACGCGGCGCAAATGTTGCAGAGAACATTAATGTTTGTTTACGGTTAGCAGCCAAGTCGCTGATCGCTTCTAGGTCTTCAGAGAAACCTAAGTCAAGCATACGGTCAGCTTCGTCAACGATTAACGCATCAACGTTGTCTAGTTTAATTTGACGACGGTTAACCAAGTCAAGTAAACGACCTGGAGTCGCTACGACAACTTGTGCACCTTTAAGCTGTTGGATTTGTTTACCGAAAGGCATACCACCCATAATTGCAGCAATACGAACACCTTTCATGTGACGTACTAAAGCAATTGCGTCTTGGCTAACCTGTTGAGCCAATTCACGTGTAGGGCAAAGTACAAGAATAGACGGTGCAGTTACCGCTTTCATGCGCTCTTTGAAAGACATCAATGTGTCTTGACCAGCCAAAGCATTCACAGTTGGGAGTAAGAATGCAGCAGTTTTACCAGAACCAGTTTGGCTTGATACAAGAAGGTCTTTACCTTCTAATGCAGCTGGAATTGATTGTTCTTGCACTGGAGTCGGAGTAGTAAAACCTAGACCTTGTAATGCTAGTTGTAACGACTCATGTAAAGGAAAATCAGCAAAAGTTTTGCTCATAGAGTATTTCACCCCAAAAATGGGTGCTCCATTAAAAATATAAATTCAGATGGACATCGGCAAAAAGCGGCACAGCAAAAGACGCTGAAAATATAGAATCAGCGGCGATCCGAGAACGACGATGCGTATAACGCACACATGATTACAGCCGCAACCTGAAGGAATCGCTTAGCGATTGGGTGGGGCGCGAAATATCGTCCTCTCTTTGGACCGGAACGCGCATACACAATGATAGAAGAGAATGTTCAGGTAATGAACGAAATTTAGTGCGTGCGGGGATTATAGCAGAAAGTTTTTAAATGTCACCTGTTTTAGTCAACTTCAGAATATTTTTTGTAAGAAGCTTTAAGTTATAGGTGTTTAAGCCATTATTTTTGACCGATTAGACAAAAATAAAGCCCTCATAAAGAGGGCTTTATTTCATTATTCTGTCAATAAACTCGAACTAAGCGTTCTATTATTTAGCAGCTTCGCCCCAAGCTGGAACTACAGCTTGCATAAGCGGTTTAAGCATTTTCATAGAACATGCAAGTACTTGACCATTGTCCATTGAGTCGTTACCACCACGAGCATCAACCACAGTACCACCCGCTTCTTTCACAATAAGTTCGCCTGCAGCGATGTCCCAAGGTTTCAAACCAAGTTCGAAATAACCATCGAAACGACCTGCAGCAACATATGCTAGATCAAGAGCAGCAGAACCTGAACGACGGTATTGAGCACCGGCTTCAGTCACATTTAACAATGAGTTGAAATGGTTTTTCGCATAAGAAACCACTTCGCCATTACGAATTTTACGATACGCATGACCCACTGAAAGGAAAGTGTTTTCTAAGCTGTCTTTTACATTTACACGAATACGGCGTTGGTTCATCATCGCACCGCGACCACGGCTTGCAGAGAACAACTCATCTTTCACAGGGTCATAAATAACACCGTGTTGAGTTACACCTTTATGTTGAACTGCAATAGAGATACAGAAATGTGGAACACCATTGACAAAGTTTAATGTGCCATCAAGTGGGTCGATGATCCAACACCAATCAGCGTCGTGACCTTTGCCTTCTTGAAGACCAAACTCTTCGCCTAGGAAACTGTGATTTTTATAGCTTTTACGTAGGGTATCGATAGTCAATTGTTCCAAATAACGGTCTACACGCGTTACTGGACCATCAATTCCTTTTTCTTCGACTTGTAGATCGAGTTTATGACGATTTTGATGCGCTTTTAAAAGCTCTTGACCAACTAATTGAGCCGCACGCGCAGCCATAACCACCATAGGTTCCATTGAACACCCACTACAAATTTGAAGATACTGATAAAGAATAATGCATAAAAGCCCTTATATCTTATCAAATATAAGGGCTTTTAGGGAAAAAATGTTTCTAAAAATTAGAAAATCAACAAACCACGGTTTGCTTATGTTTTAGCCAACTTTGTGTCACAGAAGCGCTAATGCCTTCAGCATCCAGTCCAGCCTGATGCAACATTTGAGCATGCGTTGCTTGGTGCATGAACTCGTCAGCCAAACCTAAATTCAGCACAGGCTTAACCACGCCGGCTTGGGCTAAATATTCATTTACTGCACTGCCCGCACCCGCCATGACTGCATGCTCTTCAACTGTCACAAACAGTTGCGTGCTTGCCGCGATTTGATCGATCAACTGTGTATCTAAGGGCTTCACGAAGCGCATATTAATCACACGCACAGCCACACCTAGTTTTGTCGCTAAAGCCTGTCCTGCCTCTAGTGCCGCTTGAACACGACTACCGAAAGCCAGAATAGAAATGGTGTCATCTTGCTGATCATTGAAGTTTGCAAGAATTTCACCACGGCCAATTTCAAGCTCGGTCATCTCTTGCTGAATCTCAACACCCAATCCATTACCACGTGGGTAACGTACCGCCGCTGGGCCTTTATACAAATAAGCCGTATGCAACATTTGACGACATTCATTTTCGTCTTTCGGCGCCATGATCACCATGTTTGGCACGGTACGCATAAAAGCATAATCATATGCACCCGCATGCGTTGGACCATCTTCACCAACCAAGCCTGCACGGTCGATGCCAAATGTCACATCAAGATTTTGCAAAGCGACGTCATGAATCAGTTGGTCATAACCACGTTGCAAGAAGGTTGAATAGATTGCAACAACCGGTTTTACCCCTTCACAGGCCATACCCGCAGCCAAAGTCACCGCATGTTGTTCTGCAATGGCAACATCAAAGAAACGCTCAGGGAACTGCTTGGCAAATTGCACCATGCCTGAGCCTTCACACATCGCAGGAGTAATCGCCAATAAACGATCATCCTGTGCAGCTTCATCACATAACCACTGACCAAAAACATCTGAATATTTCGGTGCAGTTGCCACTGCAGCAGGTGCATTCACTTTACTGATGGCATGGTATTTGATTTGATCTGCTTCGGCAGGTGCAAAGCCTTTACCTTTTTTGGTATAGACATGCACTAAACGTGGGCCTCTGCGTTTTTTTAAGGCTTCAAACACATGTGTCAATTGTTCAACATCGTGCCCATCAAAAGGACCAAAGTAGTCAAAGCCAATGGCTTTAAATAAGTTATCTGCAGCATCGGTCGCAGCACAATGTAGGCGTGAGTTATACGCCCATTCAGGATGCGGTTGAATATAGGCTTCGCCACTTTCAGAAATATTAACCGATTGACCACTTTCCCAAATCGCAGCCAAATGCTTGGCAAAACCACCGGTACTGCATGAAATCGACATATCGTTGTCGTTCAATACCACCATAAGGTCAGCATTGTGTGCCACCGCATCGTTCATGGCTTCAAAAGCCATGCCCGCTGTCATCGCGCCATCACCCACGATTGCAACCACATGACAGGGATCTTGCTTGAAGCGACGTGCCAATGACATCCCAAGACCAGCAGAAATCGCTGTTGATGAATGGCCTACGCCAAAGGTGTCAAATTCAGATTCTTCACGGGCAGGAAACGCAGCCAAACCATCTTTGGCACGAATCGTCACTAATTGTTCACGACGACCGGTCAAGGCTTTATGCGGATAGGCTTGATGACCCACATCCCAAATCAGACGATCACGTGGCGTTTCAAAACAGTAATGTAATGCCACGGTTAATTCGATCACCCCAAGATTGGCACCAAAATGCCCACCACTTTGTCCGGCCGCATACAAAATAAATTGACGTAACTCATCCGCCACTTGCTCTAATTGGCTGCGCTCGAGTAAACGAAGTTGTTGAGGATGGTTAATCGTATCCAGCAACGGTGTTACAGGGCGTTGAGATGGTATTTCTTTATACAGCATAATGTGGCAAAGCCTTCTAAAGCCTGGCAAATTCCTAAGCTCGGTCTAAATGGGTAACTCGATCATATCGTCGAATTGTATCACCTTACAATCAGCCAAACTTGTAGCGATGTAATTTTTAGCAATGATCTCGTTGGGGAGATTTTGAATGAGTCAGATTATCCTGAATAATCTTCCTATTTATCAACTATTATCGTTCGCTTTATACAAAAAAGAAAATGTTCTGCATAAATTCGTCGTTGCAATTCTACCAATGTCCAAGCATTACGCTATACTTTAGCCAATTTATAATCGAATAAACGGGTTAAGCAGTGCCTATAGAATTTGTCGCAACGTCAAGATTACCGACCGCTTTTGGTGAATTCAATATTACGGTTTTTCAGGATCCTGAAACCGGTGAAGAACATGTCGCACTCTCTAAAGGACTAGAACAAGCTCCCACTGAACCTGTTTTAGTACGTATCCACTCCGAATGCCTGACTGGTGATGCCTTCGCTTCACTTAAATGTGACTGCGGCCCACAACTTCAAGCCACCCAAAAATTAATTAATGAAGCGGGCCAAGGGGTGATTTTATATTTACGCCAAGAAGGTCGCGGGATTGGTTTAACCAATAAAATCCGTGCCTATGCCCTACAAGACCAAGGCCATGACACCGTGGATGCCAATTTATTATTGGATCTTCCTGCTGATGCACGTCGTTATGATATGTGTCCTATCATGTTGAATCATCTTAACATTACTGCGGTGCGCCTCATTACCAATAACCCGTTAAAAATTGAAGCTCTACAAGAACAAGGCGTGAATGTCGTTGATCGTGTTCCGCTGACTGTGGGTTTAAATCCCTTTAACGAACAATATTTAAAAACCAAACATGATCGTATGTCGCATATGTATCAAAAGGATGATTTTTAAAAATCCTTTAAATTCTCCATAAATTAATCCCTCCAAACCTCCCTTTACAAAAGGGAGGCTTTTCCCTCTTTATTAAAGAGGGGTTAGGGGAGATTCAAATCGTCATCGAAAAAATACGATTTTCAGGAACACGACGTTTTAATCGTAAATCAAAAGCCATGCAGATATTACGGACAAAAGGCTTGCCTGCATCACTCACCTGAATGTGCTGATCAAAAATCTCGAGCAAGCCATCTTCTTGCATTTCAGCCAATTGCGCTAGTACTTCATCAAGCTCAGGAAATTGCATTTCTGGACCTGCCCAAGAAGTTTGGAAGGTACACATCAAATTGAGAATATGTTTACGAATGATTAAGTCCTCATCTGTCAGCACATGCCCCCGATAGACTGGAATTTCATTCGCTTCTAAACGTGCATAATAATCTTCAATTTTCTTTTCATTTTGTGCAAAGCTGTACCAACAGTCACTGATCGAGGATAAGCCGAGACCAATCATTACTTGGGTTTTCGATGCGGTATAGCCCATAAAATTACGGTGCAAACTGCCCTGCTGAAAAGCTTGATACATCGGATCTTGGGTTAATGCAAAATGATCCATCCCTATTTCATGATAGCCATGCGCTAGTAACTTTTTTTTACCCTCTTCATAGCATTGGCGCTTTAAATCATCTTTCGGCACATTAGCATCTTTAAAACCACGCTGACCATTGCCCTTAATCCACGGCACATGTGCATAGCTATAAAAGGCTAGGCGATCTGGCATCAAACGATTGGTCTGTTCAATGGTATGCAACACATCGTTTAAATCCTGAAATGGCAGACCAAAAACCAAATCATGTGAAATAGAGGTATAGCCAATATCACGTGCCCACTGTGTCACTTGTTCAACATGTGCAAAGGGCTGAATACGGTGGATGGCTTTTTGCACCTTCTCATTATAATCCTGCACTCCATAACTTACGCGTCGAAAACCAACATCATACAAAGCTTGTAAATGCTCACGTGTGGTATTGTTCGGATGCCCTTCAAAGCTAAATTCATGTGTATCGGCAATATCAGCATGCACTAGAATGCTTTGAATCAACTGGGTGAGATGCTCCGGAGAAAAGAAAGTAGGCGTTCCCCCGCCCAAATGAATTTCTTTAATTATTGGCCGATCAACCAAGAGTTGACAATATAAGTCCCATTCTTTCAGCACCGCCTGAATATAAGGCAGCTCCATCTCATGTTTTTTCGTGACTTTTTTATGGCAACCACAAAACGTACATAAGCTTTCACAAAATGGTAGATGGATGTACAGACTGATGCCTTCGCTGTGATTGGTCTCATCAAATGAACGCTTCAATCCCTGTTTCCACTGTTGCAATGAAAACTCAGCTTCCTCCCAATACGGCACGGTTGGATAACTGGTATAGCGTGGACCTGGTACATTGTATTTTTGAATTAAAGAATTCGCCTGCTGAGACATCGATGCACCATTTCAATCAATGAGATTCAATTTAAATCTACCTTATGATTATTGTGCTGAGCTTCAGATGTGAATTCAACCTAGCAAATTTGTCGGAATAGGCCCAATTTCAGCCGGAGCAATTGCTGCTAACTTTGCATGATCTTTTGGTTTAATCACTAGATATCTAGATTTAAAGCAAAGATCCGATGCTGAGTATCGGGAAAAATGCCTTAAGTTTTCACCTAATTTATGTTTTGATGACACTTATCTTTAAATTATTTTAATAAAGGTCACCATGCAGAATCCAACTTCAGCCGATATTCAACGTGTAGATGAATTCCTTCGCGATTTACAGGCACGGATTTGTGCCGCATTGGAACAGCAAGAACGTGCTGGTGGCGGAAGTGCCGAATTTGCGATCGATGACTGGGAACGCCCTGAAGGTGGTGGTGGTCGCTCACGTGTTCTTCAAAATGGAACGGTGATTGAAAAAGGCGGCGTGATGTTCTCGCACATCAACATTTCAAAATTACCGGCCTCTGCGACTGAACGCCATCCCGCTATTGCAGGTGCAAAAGCACAAGCCATGGGCGTGTCATTGGTAATTCACCCGAAAAACCCCAACGTCCCAACCTCACATGCCAATGTGCGTTTATTTGTCGCCGAAAAAGAAGGACAAGATCCGATTTGGTGGTTTGGTGGTGGTTTTGACCTCACTCCATTTTATCCAAATGATGAAGATGTCTTGTCTTGGCATCAAACTGCCCATGACCTCTGCGCCCCATTTAGCGATACGCTCTATGATGAACATAAAAAATGGTGTGATGACTATTTCTATCTCAAACACCGTGATGAACAACGTGGTGTCGGTGGTTTATTCTTTGACGACCTCAACCAATGGGACTTTGAAACCTGTTTCAAATATATGCAGGCCGTGGGTAATGGTTATTTAGAGGCAATTTTACCGATCTTCCAAAGAAACCAAGACAAAGCCTATACCGAAGCACAACGAGACTTCCAACTTTACCGTCGTGGTCGTTACGTTGAATATAACCTTGTCTATGACCGTGGCACCTTATTTGGCTTACAAACTGGCGGACGTATTGAGTCGATTTTAGTGAGTATGCCACCCTTGGCAGGCTGGTCGTATCGTCCTGAATGGGAAGAACATTCTGCCGAGAAAAAGCTCACCGACTTTTATTTAAAACCGCAAGATTGGCTGAATACGCTGAAATAAACTGATAAACATGTATTCACCCCCTGTCCGTCAGGGGCTTTTTATTGCCTGAGGATTAGAGTATTCATTTTAGGTAATATATTGACGCATAAATAATTTTTTTAAGCATTTACTTTGTAATCAGATTGCTCAACAATGACACATCTTTTAAACAGCTTTAAGCTATGTCATTGCACAATGTGTCAATAAACTTATGGCTGTAATTTTCTTGTACGGAGTACAACGCACATGACACATCAAACACTCAATAAAAAAGCAGTCAGTCTTACTGCATTGGTGTTTTGGAGCTTTGCTGTTGTGCTGATTAGCGCTATCAGTACCAATATTTTTTCCGAAACGTCTTTGAATGATAATTTGGCTATTGGCTTCATGGTGGTTGCCTTGATTGGTTTAGTCATCAGTGCAGCGAGCATCTTGATTCAAAGCGTCCTAGATATTTGTAATCCTTAATTTTCCGCCTTTATTTCACGATTTTAAGACTGCCCGAACTTTAGCCATCCTCGGTTTTGGCGTATATTGTCTGCTCTTTCACATCTACATGGACGCTGTGCAATGAGCAAACAATTTGCCGTGATTGGCAACCCGATTGAACAATCACGCTCACCTGAACTTCATCATGCCTTCGCTGAAAAAACAGGCCTCGACATTCAGTACAGCAAACGACTTGCGCCACTCGATGGTTTTCAGCACAGTGTCGAATCCTTCTTTGCCGAAGGTGGCATCGGTATGAATGTCACTGTTCCGTTTAAAGAACAAGCCTATGCACAATGTGCCGTGCTTACTGAACGTGCCAAAATTGCAGGTGCGGTCAATACACTATGGATGCAAGATGGCACACTCCATGGCGATAATACCGATGGACAAGGCCTAGTCGATGCCATCCGTGCCTTAGATTGGAATTTAGAACAGACCGATATATTGATCATTGGTGCAGGCGGTGCGACACGTGGCGTGATTTACCCACTGGTACAAGCTGGGGCCAAAAAAATCGTCATTGCCAATCGTACTTTAGCGCGTGCTGAACAATTGGTCGCTGACTTAAAAACTGCCGTACCGAATGCCGAACTTGCAGCCATTGCACTCACTGACTTAGCAGGTCAATTTGATCTGGTGATTAATGCCACATCGGCCAGCTTAACGGGTGATCCGCTAATTTTGCCTGAAGCATTACAATTCACGCACGCCTATGAAATGGCCTATGGCAAACCATCGACATTTTTGGATCAAGCCAAAGCACGCCATGTTCCAACCTCAGAAGGTTTTGGCATGTTGGTTGGTCAAGCGATTGAATCTTTTTCCATTTGGAATGGCGTCAAACCTGATCTAAAAGACTTTCTATAATTCAAAATGATTTGCTCAATTCACTTTCTGAGCAGTCTAAACACCTAAAAAAAGAACCTCAATTGAGGTTCTTTTTTTGATCCAACTTAGTTCTTGTGTTTTTGTATCGCCTTATAGGTCTCATAATAAGCCGATTGGCTGAACAACTCTTTGTGTTCTGCTGCTAGGCCTTGCAATGACGCTTCTGATAATTTTCCTTTGATATCATCAGCAAAGGCTTGCGCGTAGATTTTTGATGCTTTCACCAAATGCGCTTTTTCAGTTCCTTCCAGTTCATAGCTAGCTAAAAAGTTTTGTTGATATAAATGTGCAAAAATCGCCTGATCAGTTTTATAGGTTTTTTGCAACTGCTTCCATTCAACCTGAGCTTTGTACTCGCCAATTCCTGACTGTACATAATGGTTGACCGAAGAACCTAAGTCATCAAAGTCTTGATAGCGATGCAAAGCATGCTTATCACGTAATTGATTTAAACGTTTCAGCGCATTGCCTGTTGGTTCTTTTAAGCCATCAACAAATCGATATGCATAAACTTCTGCAATTTCATTCAAATCATTGGCTGAGTAATAACGCACATACTGAGCGCGATCGTTAGCAAATGCCACGACAAATGCCGCTTGATAGGCTTTCACTTCAGATTGATGGCGCTTATAACTTTGCAAAGCCACAGTACTTAGATATTCAGGAAGTTCGATTTCTTCATTTGCAGCACGGACATCATCGACCGATGCAGTTTCTGCTTCAACAAGCAGAGGATCATTTCCCGTGATTGGTGCAAGCAGACCTTTCAACATATTTTCAAAGAGTGAATCTTTACTGACTTCCTCAATGGATTTTGCCTGTTTCATGGCTTGACGATCAATTTTAGTCGCATTGCCATAATTCAAGATTTGGTTGCTACTTTTCAGCTTTAATTGACCTAAACGTGGCTCATTAAAGGCCAATTGATAGTCCATTACTTGGACGCGGCCTTTGTGATCTAAGCCTACATCCATCACAACATTCGAAGATGATTTATCCTGTGCATTCAGCACCTGCGCAATTTCAGCTTGATGCTTTTGCCATAATTGCTGGAATTGTTTTACATCGATAAGTTGTTCACTTTGATATTGCTGGAATACTGGTTTTAACTGCTCAACAGCATCCGAAATCTCTGAATCTGTATTGGATGCGTCCGCAGCAGAAGCCGATGGTACAGAATCTGTTTGCAGCGGTATCACCCGAACATCTTGATAATCCTGACACAGCGTGACTTTACCAATCGGCACCTGTTTGGTGTTCATCAAGGCCTGACAGACTTCCTCAGATAAGTTCGCTGTTTCATCATCTTCTTGGGAAGCCGCATAAACTTCGGTTACTTCAGTATCCGAACTATAGGCTTCTTCGTCATCACCCGCGGTCGCCTCCGCATATGCACTTGCAGTATCGATCGCGTATTCAGCAGATTCAGCTGCAGAAGACGTTTGTTCTTCTTCCGTTTCATCTTGGTGATACATCAGGCCATGCATTTTCGCATTGAGCAGCTCATTCACACGTTCTACAGATGCATAAGCCGCATCATCGTCTTCATCCTCAACTGCTGCCGCTACTGCAGTCCCTCCCGCCGCTTCAGCCGCAGCCATCGCCTCTTCGGAAGCACTAAGATGCACAGCTGCGTCCACAGAGTCATCTTGCTCAGCGTCACTATTGCGCTGACCTTTGATTTGCGTGGTGTAATAGTTGGCGTTCACAAAATCAAAAAGTTCAAGCTGGGTGTAAAGCGCATTGAGATCACCCACATAGCGGATTTTTTTAGTCAGCCCTGCATTTTTTTCATCACGTGTTAAAGCAACATTTTGCACTTGATTCGGCTCTGCCAAGACATAGGGCAAAGCATTCATTTGTTTTAAATAGTCAGCAAATTTTTTCAAATCGTACTGAGCAATCGTCTCTTTATGTTTTGAAAAATCCACATAAGCCAAGCTGCTTTGGCTTTCGCGATTCACCATAAACGGCATGAACGCAAAGTAGTTGGTATAAAATTTATGTTGATTAAAATCAATGATCATCGGCAACTGTGCATTCACCTGCAAAGTCGGTTTTTGATAACTCAGTTGCAAGGTTAAGGCAGCAAGTTTTTCTCTAAAATGTACTGAACCGCTATAGCTAAACTGTAAATCATTCAACACATTCAGCAGTGATTGAGCAATTTTAGATTGCGGAGAAACGCCATCCTCTTCTTCGCTATAGCGCGCTGATGGTGGGATTGATTCATTGGCAATGGCTTGATAGAGCTGTTTCTTTTCTTTTTGGCTAAATGGAATATTTTGGGTTTTAATCAACTGATCCAGTTGTTTTTTAAGTTTAGGATCCAGCTCTGGCTGTGTGCTTATCGCAGGTTTTGACTTGGTTTCAGGCTTTTTTTCATCGAACTGAATATCGGTCTGAATTGAAAATTGCCCTTTCATGTCATAACTAGCATTTTCAAACATTGCGTTTAAGCCTTGAGTGGCTTGTTGCCCGAGAGACTGATCCGTTGAATTGGTTTTTATGACATGTTGAGCACACCCAGTAATACTCAAACCCAGTAAACAAAGTGTTATATATTTTAATCGCATAATTGTACGAAAGACCTACGTTCTTTATGATTTATTAAAAGAAAAAAATGATCAAAAGATCAACATCAAGTCTATCAGAAGTTTATTTTTCACATGTTGGTTAAATATTACAATTCGCCTTTCTGACATTTTTTAAGGGCGTATTCATCAATGTTTTTTAGATGAAATTATGAATAATCAAATCATCAATACAGATAATCCAAAAAAATTTAGATATTAGGATTAAGATTATGCCTGCATATAAAGCGCCTTTACACGATATTCGTTTCTTAATGAATGAAGTGCTCGATTACCCAGCACACTACAAAACTTTGTCTAATGGTGAAGCTGCTGATGCAGATACTGTCGACATGATTTTAGAAGGTGCAGCGGATTTTTGTGAAAACATCCTTTCACCTTTAAACCAAACGGGTGATGAAGAAGGCTGTCATTTTGAAAATGGTGATGTGAAAACACCAAAAGGGTTTAAAGAAGCCTATGACCAATTTGTACAGGGTGGCTGGCAAGGTCTGTCTTTCCCTGAAGAATTCGGCGGTCAAAACTTGCCACAGTCGTTGAATCTCATCAAATCTGAAATGATGGGTACAGCGAACTGGTCATTCCAAATGTATCCAGGTCTCAGCGTAGGTTGTATCAACACCATTCTTCAATTTGGTTCAGAAGAACAGAAAAACCAATATTTACCGAACCTTGTTGCTGGAACTTGGTCAGGCACCATGTGCTTAACTGAACCTCAATGCGGTACCGACTTAGGTCAGGTAAAAACCAAAGCGGAACCTCAAGCTGACGGTAGCTATTCAATTTCTGGTACAAAAATCTTCATCTCTGCGGGTGAGCATGATTTAACAGATAACATCGTGCATATCGTACTTGCTCGTCTTCCAGATGCTCCTGCAGGTACTAAAGGGATTTCATTGTTCATCGTTCCAAAATTCCTTGTGAAAGCAGACGGTTCAGTGGGCGAACGCAACCCAGTGACTTGTGGTTCGATTGAACACAAAATGGGGATCCGTGCTTCGGCAACAGCTGTGCTGAACTTTGACAATGCTATTGGTTACTTGATCGGTGAAAAACACAAAGGCCTACATGCAATGTTCACCTTCATGAACACTGCACGTATTGGTACAGCAATTCAAGGTATTGCACATGCTGAATTGGCATTCCAAGGCGCACTTCCATACGCGAAAGAACGTATGTCTATGCGTGCACTTTCAGGTAAAAAAGATCCTGAAAAAGTAGCCGATGCGATTATTCACCATGCAGACGTACGTCGTATGCTTTTAACTCAAAAAGCGATCGCTGAAGGCGGCCGTTCAATGATTTACTATGCAGCTCAAATTGCGGACAAAATGACTGATGCTTTAACCCGCGGTGATACAGCAGCGTTTGAAGCACATGATGACCACTTAGGCTTCTACACACCGATTCTCAAAGGTTTCTTAACCGAAATGGGTTATGAAGCTGCAAACCATGGTATGCAAGTATACGGTGGTCATGGTTATATTAAAGAATGGGGCATGGAACAAATTGTTCGTGACTCACGTATCTCTACTCTCTACGAAGGCACAACCGGTGTTCAAGCACTAGACTTGATTGGTCGTAAAGTTCTGCTGACCTCTAAAGGTAAAGTGATTCGTGACTACACAGCTGAAATCTTGAAGTTCTGTGGTCAACATGCACGTAACAAATACATGCGTCGTTTTGCGTGGGACTTAACGAAGCTTTGCGCACAATGGAATGCATTAACGGTTCGTATCATGCTTGCAGCACGTAAAGACCGTGACATCGTATCTTCTGCATCTGTAGATTTCTTGATGTTCTCTGGCTACGTGATGATGGCTTACTTCTGGGCACAACAAGCTGCCGTAGCTTCTGAAAAATTAGCAGAAGGCAATGGTGCAGAAGTTCCTGAGTTCTATAAAGCAAAAATCAAAGTGGCTGACTTCTACTTTGAACGTCTATTACCACGCTCACAAGGTCACGCTGAAGCAATGGTTAACCCATCGAAGACCATGACTTCTTTGGCTCCTGAACACTTTAGCTTTGACTACTAAGCTTTAAACCGAGTTAAATGACTCTATAAAAAGACCGCTTCGGCGGTCTTTTTATTGTCTTCTCTTTTAATTTTGATCTATAGGAATTACGAGTAGTATTCTTAATTTCTTCATGAGGTAATAACAATGTATAAAGATGAACTTTATATGGAGAAATATTGTTGTATTTTTCAACAAAAATAAAATACCTTATCGCCAAAACATAATTTTATTTAATAAATATTAAATACTTAAAGTAAATTTAACTCCATAATTTTAGCTTTACATTTGTATCTCATACAACTTCATAGCTTCTCCCTATGATGACTTCAATGATTCATAGAGAGCGTAACCATGAGAAAATTGATGTCTTCATTGATGATTGGTCTGATTGCAACAACTGCGACAATGTCTGCAATGGCAGCGCCTGCATTCGATCATAAAAATCCACCACCTGCTCCATACTTTGATAAAAAACCTGTACCGCCTAAAGCAATACATCACAAATCTGCTGGGCCGCAAATGGTGAAAAAAGAGCATCAACAAGCTCATGCAAAATTTGCCAAACAAAATCATAAGGCAGTAGCTTTTAAAGGCAATCAACACAAACCTGTTTCGCAGCATAAATTACCGCCAATGCCACCGAAACATCGTTAAGCTAAATTAAAAAAAGACCGCTCATGCGGTCTTTTTTTAATATTTACTTTGCTTTATCAGCAATAAATTCTTTAATCTCTATGGGTTTATCTTTTACCAACTCAACTGTGCCTTCATTCACACCATTAAAGTTCTTAAAGTGAATTGAAACACCTTGGTCGTTGGCAAGTCGTACACCACTTCCTGAAACTGCTCGTTTCAATTCATACACACGATCAGAATTATCAGTCAATTGTGCGGTTTCAAAATTATCTTTGGTTTTTAACTCAAGGCTTAGATCTTGTGGCCCTGTAAAGTGAATCACTTGCTCATCTTGAGCTACTGCAACATCGTTTGTTTGTGCAGTTGCGGTCGTTGCCTCTGTTGCAACATTTTGTTCTGATGGTGCTTTTTTATCGGTGCAACCCACCAAAGCTATAGCTAATAACGTCGCAGTTAAAATATATTTCATTTTCTGAAGTTCCTTTATGCCATGTAAATTCAATTATCAACTGAATAATTTCATACACATTCTGCAAATTACATTCGAAATATGAAAAATTACTTGTCGCTCAAATTTTAAAACAAGTTTGACATAGCTTTCGTTACAGGAATTCTTCCAATACTGAATTTAAAAAGATATGTCCCTGCTCGGTACAAGACAAAAGTGTTGGATCACTGACCATCAATTTACGTTCACGTAATGAGTTCAATAACTCGGCAATCGGCTCTAAACTTTCCCCTGTACGCTCGCTATATAGCTTGGCTTCCACCCCATGATTTAAACGAAGTGCATTCATCATAAATTCAAAAGGCATGTCGGCTGCTTCGATGCGCTTAAACTGAAGATGTTCAGCAGGTACTTTGGCTAAATAGTCTTTCGGCAATCGGGTTTTTTGGAAACGATACACCCCGTCTGGCATGGTCACTTTACCATGTGCGCCTGCGCCAATCGCCAAATAATCGCCAAACTGCCAATAATTTAAATTATGTGCCGACGGCTTTTCTTTACGCCATGCCGATACTTCATAATTGATAAAGCCTTGCGCTGTTAAATAGGCTTCGCCCTGTTCTTGAATATCTTCAAGCACATCATCGACAGGTAAAATTGGTTTTGTGCGGAAAAAAACTGTATTGGGTTCAATGGTCAATTGATACCACGACACATGGGTTGCCCCATTTTCCACAGCCAATTTCAAATCCAAAAGCGCTTGCTCAATGGTTTGTTCAGGCAGGCCATGCATCAAGTCGACATTTATCCGTTCAAAACCTGCCTCTTTTGCATGCTGAATGGCAGAAATCGCATCATCATTCGAATGAATCCGCCCCAGCTTTTTCAGCTGGTCGGTATTAAAACTTTGCACACCGATAGATAGACGATTAATCCCTGCATCTAAATAACCGGCAAAAGGATCGTGCTCAACCGTACCGGGATTGGCCTCTAAGGTAATTTCACAGCCCGCTTCAAATGGCACTAACGCTTTGAGTTGAGCAAATAACCATTGATAGCCTTTGGATGAAATGAGCGATGGTGTACCCCCACCAATAAATACACTATGAATCAAGCGACCCTGAGTAAAATCGACTTGCGTTTTAAAGTCTTCAACCAACGCCTGTAAATATTCTTGTTCTAAGTCTAAAGACAATTCACCATTCGGCACCGCATGCGAATTAAAATCACAGTATGGACATTTGCGCACACACCACGGCATGTGAATGTATAAAGATAACGGAACAACTGCAGGATTTAATTCAGCCAAGGAAAATGCTCAAAAGGAACAAAAGAAGTAAGCGCATTTTAACATGACTGCATCAGAGCGCTTATGAAATCTCATCCACAATACAGTAGACTAATAAATTTAAGAAGAATTAGATGATTAGAAGATGAAAATAAGCAGCCATTTATTGTACTTACTGCCGCTCGCGATGGGTGTTGGTATCGCTATGACCATTCAAACAGCGATCAACAGCCAATTGCGTGAATATTTATATTCACCGCTGCAAGCTGCCCTTTTTTCTTTTTTGATTGGTACAATAGTCCTCGCCTTTATGGTGTTTTTTCAATCGGCCGAAAAACCGGACTTTGCAAGTTTTGCTCAAATCCCTTGGTATTTATGGCTGGGGGGATGTTTGGGTGTTTATGCCATCAGTATCAGTATTTATACCGCACCGAAACTGGGTTTTTTATCCCTCTCCGGTCTGATTATTTTTGGACAGATCTTAATGTCGATGGTATTTGACCAGTTTGGCTTGCTCGGCACTGAAAAAACCCCGATTAACTGGCAACGCTTATTGGGTGGCGTGGTGATTTTTATTGGTGTGCTTCTCACTTTCCAACGCTAAGACCTCATTCCTAAGCACCTCACAAGAAATGAGTACATTCTGTGTCTACTGTCACGGCTGTAACAAGCAGCAAGTATGAATTAAAACAACTGTTTCATTTAATGATCCCGATATTGATCACGCAGTTTGCGCAAGCGGGATTTGGTCTCATTGATACCATCATGGCTGGACACATGTCCGCCAATGACCTTGCAGCCATTGCGGTCGGGGTCGGTTTATGGATACCGGTCATGCTGCTGTTCAGCGGCATTATGATTGCAACCACCCCATTAGTGGCAGAAGCCAATGGTGCTCGCACGCCTGAAAAAATTGCCACCATCGCCCGTCAGTCTTTGTGGGTCGCATTATTTTTAGGGATCATTGCCGCATTAGTCTTACAAGCTATGCCGCTGCTTTTACCGTTATTGGGTGTCCCTGAAGTATTACTTCCGAAGGCGAGCTTATTCTTACACGCCATTAGTTTAGGTATGCCTGCTGTCACCATGTACGCAGCTTTACGTGGTTACTCAGAAGCATTGGGGCATCCACGTCCAGTCACTGTGCTGAGTCTATTGGCCTTATTGGTGTTAATTCCACTGAACTTTATTTTTATGTATGGTTTAGGCCCAGTCCCTGAACTGGGTTCTGCTGGATGTGGATTTGCCACCGCGATTTTGCAATGGTTAATGTTCTTTGCTTTGGCGATGTACGTTTTCAAAGGATCGGCCTATCAAAAAACCCAACCTTTCGCTGCTTTTGAAAAAATGAACAGTGAATGGATCAAACGTATTTTAAAACTCGGCTTTCCTATTGGCTTAGCCATTTTCTTTGAAGTCAGTATTTTTAGTACAGCCGCTATTGTGTTGAGTCCCTTAGGCGAAGTTACCATTGCAGCGCATCAAGTCGCCATTTCGATTACCTCGCAATTGTTTATGATTCCCATGTCACTGGCGATTGCGCTGACCATTCGGGTCGGTACCTATTATGGGGAGAAGAACTGGCTAGCGATGCGAAAAGTCCAGAAAGTCGGTATGTTGACAGGGACGGTATTTGCCCTAATTACCATGCTGCTGCTTTGGCTTTTACGTAATGAAATTGTGTCACTCTATACCAATGACTATGATGTGACTCAGCTTGCCGTGTACTTGGTCTTGTTCGCTATTGCCTATCAGTTGATGGATGCATGGCAAGTCAGTGCCGCAGGGTGTTTACGCGGTATGCAAGACACTAAAGGGCCGATGTGGATCACCATGATCGCGTATTGGATCATTGCCTTCCCTGTCGGGATCTATCTTGCACGCTTTACCACGACTGGTGCTGCAGGCGTTTGGATTGGCCTGATTGTGGGCCTGACTGTCGCATGTATACTGCTACTTACACGTTTATTTATGATGAATAAACGTTTAGCACATGCGGGATAAGCCCTTAAAAATCATCTAAAAAGTTACTTAAAAAAGACGGCTAGGCTATGCAGAAGACTAATGCAAATTAACACCCTGCATAGCAATGCCATAAATAAAAAGCACGAAGAAGAGGAAAATAAACATGTCCCATGTATTTCGCTCGATCAGTCTCTGTCTGAGCTTAGGCTTTTCCATGTCACTACAAGCTGAACAAACGATCAACCGACATGAATTTCCTTTATATCACGCACCCATCAAAGTCCAATCACAACCCGAATTTGATTACATCAATCAAGCACTTTGGACAGCCTTTCGCTTTTATCATGAACAACAGGCGGACTCATATACCGCACGTTTAAAATTAAGTTGTCAGCAGTCTGGTATGGCGTATACCTATCAAGACTTCATCAAGGCCAATCAAAAGTTTGCCTCTGCGGATAATCAGGATTTTATCGTGACGCAAAACCTCATCACATTGAATGAAAATTTACACCATAACCAATGCAGTAAATATCTCGGTCCACATTTAGAACTGGAAAAAACTGAATCTAGCGAAGCAGCAAAAACCAACTAATTAAGCGCCTCGATGGCATTTTTTAAACCTTGTGGCACTTGGCTGTCGTCCTCTACGTCTTTCACGATCGCCTGCCCGACAATCACATCTGTCCCATTAAAACTCATGGTCGGTGATCCATACAATTCATAGCCTTCATTTAAAGCTTTGGTCACACGGGCACAGAAATTGACATCATCTTTACCGGTTAAATAGCGATACACTTTCATCGTTCAGTTCTCTTCTAGCGACGCGATATTTTAAACCATTCAGCGCGTGGCTTAAATTTGCCTGAATTATTTTCAGTATTTACATTTTTGCCCATCATTTTATCAATGGAAATAAAGTCTTAACAATTTAAAGTAGGCAGTTTGTGTTTTGTCGCCTATGATCGGTATTAGATAATAAATGATGATCTTGAGGAACATCACATGGCAAAAACGGCTAGCACACCGGGTCGTCGCTTTATGAAACTTGCCAGTATGACGGCAAGCATTGCTACTAAAACCGTTTCCAATTCCATCCGCAATATCACTGCCGATGAAGAACAGAAAAGTGCATCTCGCAGTAAACTTTTTCAGGACATCGGTCTGCAAATTGCAGACACTTTGGGTGAAATGAAAGGTGCGGTGATGAAAGTCGGACAAATTGCCTCGCAGTACAAAGACATTTTTCCACCTGAAGTCGCAAAAGCGATCAGTAAATTACAACGCCAAGCGCCAGCCATGCCTTTTGCTGAAATTAAGGCCCAAGTAGAACAAGAACTCGGCAAACCCCTCGCGCAAATTTTTAAAAGTTTTGAAGAACAACCTTTTGCCGCTGCATCCATTGGGCAGGTGCATAAAGCCGTGTTACCTAATGGTCAGCAGGTGGTGGTGAAAGTGCAATATCCGGGTGTCGAAGAAGCCTGTGAAAGTGACTTAAAACAAGTTCGCCTTGCACTTCGTCTGATGGGCGTATTAAAAATTGATCGGAAGTTACAAGACAAGCTATTTCGTGAAATTCAGGACAGTTTAGACAACGAACTGAACTATGAAATTGAAGCGCAAAACTTAGATGTGGCCCGTGCGTTTCATAGTGCGCTGGATGACAAAATCATCATTCCACAGGTCTATAAAGATTATTCTTCACGTCATATTTTGACTCTAAGTCTAGAGCTTGGCGACAGTATAGAAACTGCCAGCACATGGTCACAAGAAACCCGAAATGCCTTGGGAAGACGGTTATTCCGTGCCATAGGCCGTGAAATTTTCTTCCTTAAACGTTTCCACTGTGACCCGCATCCGGGCAACTTCGCCTTTCGTCAAGATGGTTCAGTCATCGTATATGACTACGGTGGTGTGAAAACCCTGTCTCCTGAAATCGTGTCGCACTTTAAGCAATTGATTAATGCTGCACGCAAGCACGATATTCCACTGATGGAACAGCAACTCGATGCCCTACATTCCCTCAATGAACTCGGTAAATTCCCTGTGGACTTGTATGAGCAATGGCTTGAAGTACTGATGCGTCCGCTGACCACACAATACGACTTTGCTGAAAATTCAGCGCACCATGACGGGGTAGAATTAATTAAGCCATCTCTTAAATACTGGGATGTGTTTAAACCGTCGCCAGACACCCTGATGGTGAACCGGACTGTTTCAGGGCATTATTGGAATTTGATTCATTTGAAAGTGAATGACAATCTCAATGATCTTTTTGATGAGTTGGTCCCACCTAGCGCTTAAGGGAGCGTAAAGCGCTGATGATTGCCCGATGAATTTCGGGCAATATTTGCATTTTTAATTGTTATGTTATAACATTTCTTTAATCAATAAATTTAAGGAACAGAAGAATGCGTGCCAACATCCATCCCGAATACCGTGAAGTGCTCTTTCATGACACCAATGCCAATGCCTTTTTTGTGATTGGCAGTACCTTAAGCACCAATCAAACCAAAGAGTTTGAAGGCAAGACCTATCCATATGTGACGCTCGATATCTCAAGCGCATCACATCCTTTTTATACAGGTGAACAACGTCAAGTAAATAATGAAGGACGTATTGCGAACTTTAATAAACGCTTTGCGCGTTTCAAACGCTTACAATAAGTTCAGTTTAGATTAAGTTTTTTCTTTTAAAATTAAAACATTAAAGAAGTTCAGGGTTCCCCTCCTCCAGCCTGAGCTTCTTTTTTTATGTCTGAAATTTTGTGGTTTTCAAGCGTTGTTTTAAACATCTATTTTTAAAATCGACTGAAATAGGTAAAATCCCAGCCCCAATACGATGACACCAATTACCACACTAGAAATAGCATAACTGAATGCTAGCCCACTTTGCCCTTGTCTAAGCAGTTGAAAGGTTTCTAAGCCGAAGCTGGAAAAGGTGGTAAAGCCACCTAATATCCCAACCATAAGCAATAAGCGTGCTTCATTTTGTAGAACGGGATATTTTTGGCTAAATGCAAACAACACACCTGCACAAAAGCAACCTAAAATATTCACCCACCATGTTGCCCAAGGAAAGAGTACTGTTGGCTTGGCCAATAACAGTCCTGCTGCATAGCGAAGTGTTGCCCCAATTGCGCCGCCACATGCGACCAAAAGCCAGTTCATAGTTGTCCTACTTCAACATCATTGGTATCTACAATTTAGGCAACAGTCTGCCTAAGGTCGTCCTTCAATATACACGCATTTAATTTACGCAAATAGTGTTAAATGTTTGGGCCAAAGCTTGCTATAGTCTGCAACACTTTGCGGTATTTTTTATTGAAAGAGGACATTATGGCTCAGGAATTATTAGATCAACTTCAAGCAGGGACTGCGAAATTTTCAGATGTGATTGCATTTATTGAAGCGCGTTATAACCATACAGCAACCGCTTTTACCAATGGCAAACAAGCCAATGCAGCAACTGAAAACCAAGGCAGTGCCAAAGTGTTTTCTTTTGCCCAATTGAATGGTCTAAACCAAGCTGAAACATTAAGTCTTTTTGCTGAACACTATGCTGCTGTATTGGCAACACCAGACGCAACTGACCACCAAAACATTCGCCAATTTATGCAAAATGGTTGGGAAGGTATTCAATTTGACGGTCAAGCGCTCAGCGCGAAATAATGCTTAGGCAGACGTTCTAAATCTGTTCGTCTGCAATAAAAAAAGCCAGTACAAATACTGGCTTTTTTATCGTTCATCATCGGTTCAAATCAAGACACTCGAACTCTACAAGTCCATTCAGCCATCGCGGTTTTTTCCCAAGCCCGTGCATGCTTCAAATGTAGTAATTCTTCACCCGCAGTCGTTGCGGTAAAACGATAAGTTTTTTGACCGCCTGCGCCTAGTACTGGTGTCGTATCCGCAGCAGCTTGTTGTTGAGCTGACTGAAACACTTCTTCAACTTTAAAAAGTTTCGGTTGCTCAGCCAAAGACCATACATACCCAGTACTTGGATTTTCGTTTAACAGCACTTCCAAAGTCTGTCCACGATCCATCTCAAGCAAGGTCGGACAACTTTGCTGTTCAGTAAATACATGGGTTTTCCCATCTACAGTTGAACTCATACTGGTACATCCACCAAGCGCCAAACTACTCGCCATCATTAGACTCAAAATAAACTTTTTCTTTATCGTCATTTTCATCATCAAATTATTTTACCTTGAATCTAATGCACACCGATTTCAAATACGATCTCGATGCAATCGAAGTTTAGCCTTTAACTTTTTCAATCCACTGAATCGAACTGACACGAAAAACCTCACAAGCCCCATCACCCGTATCTGTTGGGGTCAAAGATGAAGTCCAAACCAAATCTTTGTCTTTCACCTCAACCAAATCCCCTTTTAAACGCACAAGATCACCACGTTTTACTTGAGTAATTTGTTTCGCAATTTGCGGGTTTGCAGGAATGATGTGCATATTCGACACCATCATCATGGCTTGCTTTTGCGGTACAGGAACGCGATCCATTTTCCAATTTAAGAAACGGTCATATTGATTGACTGAAATCGTACGAGCAATTTCTGGCTCTGCAAATAAACCCCAACTGACTGCATAATCGATCGGAGAAAATTTTGCTTGTTCATCTGTTTGATAGGTTTTTGAACCTAAAATTCGGAAATCACCTTTAAATTCTTTCAAGGTGGAAATCGACTGGCCTTTGGCAGCAGGTGCTAAGCCTTTGGCAATATTATAATCTGAAGACGCTTGGACACCGACATTCAATAAAAAGCCTGCAAGCACAGTACTTAATGCAATTCGCTTGATCATCGCGTTATCCTCTTACCCTGTAATACTTCACATTACTCAATTTTAATTCTGCAATTGAGCCGACTTCATCTATACATAATGCCCCAACCTGAACATGAGCTTAAAATCCCGTAGGTTGAGCATGATGAATGTCGTTTTCACTAGTTGTAACTCTATATTACGCACACAGTCTGCATAAACCTTATGAACTTGGTAACAAAATGCTGTTATTCAGTCAATTGGCCCATATCCATGCCCTACCACATGATTTAAAATTAAAAAGACATGAATTACACTTTAAAAAAAGCCAACAACAATACTCGCTATGATTTATAAATTTTATCAACAACACATTTTTCCGCATCTTTTAAATCAAGTCATGCAAGTGCCGAGCCTGATGGATAAACGACGCGAACTCCTGTTAGCCGTGTCTGGTGAGGTACTCGAAATTGGCTTTGGTACAGGTTTGAATTTAGCGTTTTATCAAAATGTCGATACGGTTTTTGCCCTTGAGCCCAATCCCGATATTTTTCATTTAGCTGCTGAACGTGTACATGCTGCGCCCTTTGAGGTACAGCATATTTTAGCCGGTGCTGAAAAATTACCCTTTGCAGATGAAAGTCTAGATCATGTCGTGAGTACATGGACCTTATGCAGCATTGCCGATATTGAAACTGCGCTTGAAGAAATCTACCGTGTCCTTAAACCAACAGGGACATTTCATTTGGTTGAGCATGTACAACACAATGAAAATCGGAAAATTAAGCAGTTACAACACCTACTGACGCCCATTCAAAAGAAAGTCGCGGATGGCTGTCATCTGGATCGTCATATGCAAAAGTTGCTTGAAGATGCCCAGTTTGAATGTTTTGAAACGCAGTATTTTGATGCAGAAGGCATTCCAAAAATTGGTCAGCGCATGTTGCTCGCCCGCGCACGGAAGTTGAGTTAAAGCGTCCAAGGCCATGTTTAAGCAAAATCAAATCTAGTTAAAAGTACCTAGTCTTTGATTAATCGAATGGCATTAATTTTTAGGATATGACAGGGCTTTTTATTCAACACATTATAGGTGTTATACGACTTCCCTGTTTTGATGGAATGTACATCCACCCATGCACCCAAAATCTCCACACGATCCCCTGATTTTAAACGCCGAATACGATTTGCGACGTCTTCGGATTGAGCAATCACACTGACATTTTGCAATTCGGAGTTGAGCTGTCCAATTTGTGTCGAGGGTACGTCTTTCGCTTGTACGTTAAAACAGCGGTTCTGCTGCGACCATTCAAGATGATATTTTAAAGACTGGAAATCATTTGCGCCTGAACTCAGTAGCAGATCAATATTGCTAACATAGGCCAAGTCTTGAAAGCCACCCACCACGGTCGGTGCTGCCGGATGTAATGTACGACTACTGGCACTGTAGTAGCGTTTATCCAACAGCAAATATTCACCGGAAAATGCCTGAGTCGCTGTGACCTGAAAATTTTTCAGCACACCAGTCTGCTCTAAATGTGGAATGGCACGAAAATATTCAGACCATATCCACAGCATGAGCGCAAAAACGGCTGCAGTCGCTAAGAGTTTTTCCATGTGGATATTCTGTCCTTATTACTTTTCGACGGTTCTGAGGCTGAGTCACACGAGCTTAAATATGCTCAAAATCAATTCGGATGGTTTCAAAACGCACTCGCCCTTCGGCAATGGCTTGAGCAATCGCTTGTTGCCCTTTGGTCAAACGTGCGCCACCACTTTTAATATCAATCAGCACCACTTCGATGTCTTCAGCGAGTCCATCGCCATCACGAAAGTCGGTATAACCATCAAAAACCACATAATCGATCGGGTCACCGAGAAACTTTGCATCGCTAGGTAAATACTGAAATTCAGGCATGATCGGCGCCATTTGTTCGGCCATTTTGCCTTTTAAAACAGCACGACTGGTATTTACACTGCGTTTTTGTGCATGGGCCAAGGCCTGCTGATGTTCCAATTCTAGTTCTGCAATATATTGCTCGTATTCTGCCTTAATCCTTCCATTGCGACTGCCACTTAAAATTAAGGTGGTCAGTACAATCCCAATACACGCGCCAATGAGCATGGCCATCCAGACAGACATTTAAAATTCCTAATCTTTTTAAGATATTACAGCGAAACCTATAGAAAAAACTTAGACTTTGGTTCTTTGTCATATTCCCCGCATTAAACAATGATATGCTAGGGATGAGCAGAATAAAATCTATTTAGGTCGATGAAAACGATATTAATTGCCAATCAAAAAGGTGGTTGTGGCAAAACCATCACAGCAATCAGTTTAGCCTCTGCACTTGCGCAAAAAGGTTATAAAGTGGCCTTGGCAGATGCTGACAATCAAAAGTCTGCACGTCAATGGCTCAAACAGCGCCCAGAGACTGCCGCCCCGATTCAGAGCCTAGATTGGCGTCATGAAAAGTCGATTGGTGATGTACCAAAAGGGATTGAATATCTAATTATCGATGCACCGGGTGCGTTATCGGGTGAACATGCAGATCAGTTGGTCAGTGAAGCCCATGCCATCATTACCCCGCTACAACCATCTTTCTTTGACATCGACTCGACCCGTCGTTTTTTAAAGCATTTGCAAGAAATTAAACGGATTCGTAAAGGTAAAGTCCAAATCTTATTACTGGCCAATCGTGTTAAACCCAATTCTGCTCATTCCAAAGAAATTCAAGATTTTTTCAATAAAGTTGAACAACAGCCCGTTGCTTGGATTTCTGAACGTACCGCTTATGGTCAACTTGCCATGCAAGGTCTTTCAGTTTTTGACAAAACGCAAAAATTGTACCTCGGTATGCAACAACAATGGCAACCTGTGCTCAATGCCATTATTGAAGACGAAGCCGAGTGGTTTTAACCCATCATTCCACATTTCGCTGATATAAAGGCCAATCTTGCAAGGATCTAGCCTGAAAGATATTCACCATAAGTTAACAAGCTCTCGTTTTCGGGAGCTTTTTTTTCGGTTAAGATTGAACACAACATGATGAAAAAATCAGAGCACGCATTGCCAACGTTCGCACCTACATTACAAAAAGTCTTATTGTTCGGATTATTTTTTATCCTGATTTTTTTGAGCTTTAGCGTACTCAAATACTTTATTGTGCCCGTCGTTTGGGCTGCGATTATTGCTTATATGACATGGCCGCTGTATCAATCAGTACATCGTTTTTGTGGCAATCGTGCAAATCTAAGTGCGGCGCTGATGATCTTACTGGTGGTACTCGTGGTGGGTCTGCCGGTGATTTTTGCAATCTTCTTGTTACAACATGAAGGCCGTAACTTGTATTTTGAATTACAAAAGCAAGTTTTCTCTGGTCATGTCAATGTGCCTGATTTTATTCGCCAACTGCCGTTTATTGGTAAAGAAGTCAGTCGTACCCTGCATGAACTGAACAATGACCCGAACAGTATTATTCAATCGGTACAAATTTGGATTCAGGGGCATTTGAACTACGGTAAAGTTCTGGTCGGCGAAGTCAGTAAAAATATCTTTAAGCTGTGTTTTGCCGTGATGTCTTTATTTTTCTTCTATCGTGATGGTCAAACCATTTTAAGTCAGGTCAGTAAAGCCCTCGAAATGGTGATCGGGCCACGTATTCATCATTATCTTGCCACTATTTCGGATACTACACGTGCCGTAGTGTATGGCATCGGTCTTACCGCCATTGCCCAAGCTTTACTTGCCGGTGTTAGCTATTTTGTCGCCGATGTGCCTAACCCAATGTTATTAACCATCATTACCTTCATGTTGGCACTGATTCCTTTTGGCCCACCGATTTCATATACCGCTGTATCGTTGTGGTTATTTTCACAAGGTCAAACCATTGAAGCCATTGGCGTCATGGCTTGGGGTGTTTGTATCGTGAGTACGGCCGATAACGTGATTCGTCCTTTAGTAATTTCAGGGGCAACGCAGATTCCATTCTTATTAATCATGTTTGGTGTTTTGGGTGGGATCGCCAGTTTCGGTCTTGTCGGTTTATTTATCGGTCCAGTGATCTTGGCGGTACTCTTGGCGATTTGGCGTGAATGGTTGCATGAAACCCAAATTGAACCCGTCATGATGCCCAAAGCAACATTGGCACATAACTTAGACAATATGGATGATAAGCCTGAACAACCTTAATTCAGGCTTGAATTCATTAAACAAATATTACAATCAAATACTTAAATTATCTGTCATCCTGTATCCGCATCTGTTTCAATGGTTGAGACTCCATAAAAACAGACAGGATGCCAAACATGTCTTCACTATTTAAATTCGGCGCGCTTGCTGCGGTCAGTGCCCTGATGTTTACAGGCTGTGCGAGTACCTCGACTTCAACAGGTCTGAATGCAAAAACCGTGACGGTCAATGCCGTGACTGCTCAAGGTATTGGTCAAAGCATCGGTCAAATTAACATGGTTGATAGCCCTGCTGGCTTGGTTATTCATACCAATTTAACCCAGCTTCCTCCGGGTCCACACGGTTTCCATATTCATGAAAAAGGTTCTTGTGCCCCAGCTGAAAAAGATGGAAAAGCGGGTGCTGCTCTTGCTGCAGGTGGTCACTTTAACCCTAAATCTGCACCTCACCACGGTACGCCGCTAACCGGTCACATGGGTGACTTACCGATCCTTCAAGTTCAAACCGATGGCACAGCAAAAGTGAATTTAATTGCACCACGCTTGAAATTGGCGGATGTACAAGGCTTAGCCATCATGGTCCATGCCGGTGGTGATAATTACTCTGACGACCCTAAACCTCTAGGCGGTGGCGGTGACCGTATTGCCTGTGGTGTGATTCAATAATCAACTTTGCATATAGATTTGAACAAGCGGACTTTAAGTCCGCTTTTCTATTGATTGACATCCTCACCCCCTTAAAAGAGGGTGATTCCTACAGCTAGACGCTTATGCCCAAGCGCAAGAATGTTTAGAGCTGAGTTTATATCTCGATCATGAGCTGTACCACAGCTCATGCACTCCCATTCTCTTATTCCAAGATCTGTCCTACCTTTTGGACTACTTGAGGTGATCTCACCGCAGCACGAACAGATTTGGGTCGTATAGGCTTCTTGGACTTCTTCAAACAATACGCCTGCGTTCTCGCATTTATACTTAAGCATTGTTTTTAGTGCAGAAAATCCTGTATCCAAAACAGATTTTGCCATTTTGGTTTTTACTAATTTTTTAGCACTCAAGTCACCTACAATAATCAATGCATTTTCATTCACAAGCTTGGTGCTTGCTTTATGCAAATGATCTTTTCGACTATTTGCAATCTTGGCGTGTAATGCACGAACACGCTTCTTATTCCTGGCTCTCTGAGCAATACCTAATTTCTGCTCATATTTTCGATAGAATTTTGGATTTGAAATTACTGTGCCATCAGAACAGGTGGCAATATCTTTTAAGCCTAGATCAATACCAATCGCTTTGGTTGCTGTCGATTTATCTTGCTTAGGCGATTCAACAACAAGACATACATACCAACGCCCACGGCTATCCTCTACAAATGAACCTGTTTTTAACGTGTATTT
>NZ_VOYW01000062.1:0-4092 GCF_013420085.1 Acinetobacter sp. YH12027 | reverse complement strand
GAAAAGTTCAAGGTAACTTTATGCGTGATGGTATTGCAGTCAGAATGATTTGCTTCACTTCCAGTATCGGATGTAGCAGCCATGTTGTCATGACTCTGGCTATCTTCAAGAATATTAGGGTTATGAATAAATTCATCCATGAGCGTGGTTCCTATTTAGTTTGCTTTTCACTCCCCATATAGTGGAAAAATTTCATCCTTAAGCGCGCTCCATCTAGTGCCTCTTTTATCCCCAAAGTGCAGATATTTTAAGGTAAGCATCTTATAGACTGCATCTCTTCATCAAGTAAATAACCAGCAAAATTCGGCACCATACAATATGATTAAGCACTTACTTTTAAAAGTATACAATTTAAAATCAGAATAAATGGCCAATCATAGACTATGAATAATCGATCAATGATTCGACACTTTATATTTAAAAGAAGAATAGATAATTAGAAGCACTTCTCAATGGGATAGTGTTTCATACGGAGTTTCTCCAAATCGATGTTTATAATCTGTTGAAAAATGTCCTAAATGATTGAATCCCCATTTAAACGCGATCGTGGTCACTTTATCCGAACCTAAACTAGCATTTTTTAAATCATCATAAGCACGTTGCAGTCGAATTTCTTTTAGAAAATGCATTGGTGTGGTATTTCTATATTTTTTAAAACCGTTAAATAATGACCGAGCACTTACACCAGCAAATTCTGCCAAATCGTTAATGTTAATCGCTTTGTGTGCATTTTCTTGAATAAAATATTCAACTTTCCTCACAAATGACGGCGCGATTGAAACGCTATCATTATGTATTTCATGAGAATAAGTATTGACTTGATAATTGAGCAGCATATTCACCAAATTATTTTCGATCTGGGAGACCATCAAAGGAGAAAGATCGTCTTCATCAGATACAAAATTGGATATCCAGCTCACCATCCGCAACCATTGTGTACCGGCTTTGGTATCTACAGACATGATTGGATCAAATTCGATATTCTTTTTTAAAGTCCGGTTTAAAATTTGCTGGCAATTTTTTTCAACCAATTTTTTATCAATACGAATCACTAATTTTTCGGTATCAGACTGATGGTTTATCACACTTTTAACATAGGGGTTAATAATACCTATTTCTTTGGGGGTACATAATATCTTGTCTTTGCCTAAAGAAATTCTTTCAAATCCACGGATTGGAATCTGAATCAGAAAAAAATCTTCAAAAACTGCGGGCTGAATAGTGATTTCACCACCATAACTCATTCGACCGACACCAATATTTCCAATCTTTCTGTAGAAGAATTGTGCATTCAAGGAACTAGAAGCACTCGTCACTGTTAAATCATTTGCACATAGCATTTTTGCCCCACTAGAACGAATTTCTTCAATATTACTTGAGCGGCAAACTTCATAATTTGAAAGTACTAATTCAGGCGCTACACCGGCATCAAAACTTAACTTTTGCAATGTTATTACTCCCTGTACATCGACATTACTTTTGTGTGTCCGTCCTGAACACATTTTGAATAACTATTTAAAAATTACTCCTTAATTCCTAAATAGTCATTAATCAAATTTTAAGTTTTTTTGTAAAAAACATATTTATAATCTACTGTAAATAGCAAAAAGAATTGCCTCACAATGATCACGTGGAGGGTTACCATCGAATCAAATCACCATTAAACCTACTCGAGTATTAATCATGAAAGTTTGCCTCACAATGATCAAAACTACCAATTTTAATATTTTTCAGACCTGACGCTTAAAGGTGAGTTTAGCGACACGTGCTTCAGAAGTCCCTTCTTCAAGTTTAGCTGTCATAAGAGTGAGTACATCGCCTTGTAATTCAGCAAAACGATGTTGAGTACCACCAATCCAATTTGGGAAAATGCTATATTTCACATGATGGGTAATAGTATTCCCCTCCACCTCAAATTCCCCAGCATAAGTCAGATAGCTATTATACGCTCCTGCTTTTTCTGTATCATCAGCTGACCATTGACCACCGGTCTTAAAGACTTTGCGGTCTTTTTGGCTAATTACACAGGACATGCCATAGTCGCTATATTCAATAAAACCGTCTAACTCAGTACCCATTGGTAAAACAACACGCCCATCGTCATAGAGTTGTTCCCAAGATTGTACAGTCCAGCGGCCTTTAATCGTGTCTCGATTCATCATCTTCATCCTATTCATTTTCATTGTAGAAATTTTTTATGTATATAATTTTATTTGTCAGTGAGTATAAAATCCGCCAATAATTGAGTGAACTCTTTTGCCTTTTCGATCTGTACCCAATGACCACATTCACCAAACACATGTAACTGTGATTTGCGAATTAAACGTACCAGACGTTCAGAAACTTCAAGCGGAATAACTAAATCATCTCGACCGTGGATAATCAAAGTCTGGTGTGGGAGTGAGCGGATTTCATCTTCCTTTAGTGCCAACATTTCAATACCAGCTTGACGCGGTTCCGGAAAGAGCAATTCAAAACGCGTTTGAACATCATCTCGAATGCTGGCTTCATAACGCATTCTGACTAAGTCATCATTAATAATACTCTGATCATAAGCAAATACCTCCATCAAACCACGCATTGCTTCCACAGAAGGTTGGTATCCCCACACTTTGTCTAAACCTGCTGTCAACTCAAAGGATAATCCAGCTGCCCCCATTAATACGAGCTTATTCACTTTCTCAGGATGTGTTTTGGCAAATGCCAAAGCTATAGCTCCTCCAAAAGAATTACCTACAATCGAAACACGTCCGATATTTAGTGCATTTATTAGGCCAACCAGTGAATCAACCCACGCAGCTCTGTCTAATTTTTTATTTTTAGGGCATTGGCTATAACCAAAACCAAGCATATCAGGTGCAATAACTCGTGCGTGCTTAGATAACTCTGGAATAATGCCACGCCAATTGGCCCAACTTGTTACCCCTGGCCCTGAGCCATGAATTAATAGAATTACATCTCCTTGACCTTGATCGTGGTAGTTAATAATGCAATCACCTACTTGAATACTATTCGCAATTTCAGGTGATTGTTGTAGCTGAGTATTTAAACTAGACATATGTTTTAAACCTTCCTTAGTTATTTAAATTTTGGGCTGTTGTCACGACAGGGGCACGTAAACCTTTTTGTGCCAATCGTTTTAATATTTGTCGTGCTTCTTCACGTTTATCATCTGGTAACCAAGTTCTGTCATGCCCCCAAAGGCTCATCCCTTCGAGTTCTGTAGGCTGCCAATCAGGTCCGACTGTACGTGTAGCCCATCCTAATTCAATCATCCAATCATCAGGGTTTTTTAAATAAAATGAAGTTGCATGATCATTAATATGTCGACCTAGAGTTACACCAATACTCTCAGGTTTAGTCAACGCCATATCATATGCTCGTCCAACATCATCAAAATCGTTATATTCAAGCATTAAATGATATATCTTTGCCGGACCACCGGTATGAGCGATTCCGATAGTATGGTGTCGCGGATTACAGTGCAGAAATTCAACACGGAACGGCGCGTTAGTGTGATCACTAAGCTTAAAACCGAAGATATTGCGATAGAGATGACTTAACTGTTCAAAATGTTCTGTAATCAATGCAACATGTCCAAGCCCCATATTTCCTGTTCTAAATCCACCAATTGGGCGACCCGGCACAAATGGAGAATCTGCATCTGCCAGACCATAGCAAACTTCTATGCGAATACCATCTGGGTCATAAAAAAACACCATGCCGTCTACACCGCGAAGTAATCGCTCCTGAGCTGTGCCGTCAGTGACCACATAGCCTTCTTCTTTTAATTTTTTCGCGATGTTTAGAAGCTCCGCTGCATTGGCAACTTCAAAGCCCATACTCATACTGGAAACTCCCGCTGTTTTCATTATGAGAAAGCGCTGGATTTTTTCATCTACGCGTAAACGAAGACACTGATTTAACTCAACTGTTTCGACCTGCATCCCGATATGATCTCGAGCTTGTGTCGCCCATGCATCTAAATGAGGCGTTTCCACCACAATATAACTTAATGCCTGTATCATTCTTATATCCTTATTAATATTTAAAATGATTATTCTGCTGACATTCCACCATCGATAGAAAGCG
>NZ_VOYW01000008.1:0-31884 GCF_013420085.1 Acinetobacter sp. YH12027 | reverse complement strand
CTTGGACTTTATGTCCACTAAAGAGCCGTTGAAGACTACGACGTTGATAGGTTGGATGTGGAAGTGCGGTGACGCATGAAGCTGACCAATACTAATTGCTCGTGAGGCTTGACTATACAACACCCAAACAGTTGTTGTATCTAGCATCAATTGATTCACATATAATCAATCAAACTTGATTTAGTTGAAAAGCTAGATAAAATGAACACCTTAAATTAACTCAAGTACTTCTGTTAATAACTCATTTGGTAGAAAACTTAGCACGAAGAGCACTGCTCTGAGATTAGACTAAGCAAGTATCCATAACAGTTGTGCTGGCGACAATAGCAAGAGTGAACCACCTGATCCCTTCCCGAACTCAGAAGTGAAACCTCTTAGCGCTGATGGTAGTGTGGGGTTACCCATGTGAGAGTAAGTCATCGCCAGCTCATTATTCGAAACACCCCCAACTTAAACGTTGGGGGTTTTTTTTATGCGTGGTGAAAAGGAAAATAGAGTGAAATTAATAATATATCTAATTAAATAATTCATTTATAAGGCGAATTGTTCCTAATAAAAGAATAAATTAGCTGAATAATGTGTCTAAAAAAGACAAAAAATCGGGCGTTCTGTTCAAAATTATGCTATAAAAAATAAAACGGCATAAAAATTGCTTATAAAGTGCGGTTAATTATAGGGGGAGTTATTAATGAAATTAGCGATGGGGTTAAAGGTTGCCAATTCCTTATCATTAACACCTCAATTACAACAAGCCATTCGTTTATTACAGCTTTCAAGTTTGGAATTGGAACAAGAAATTCAAATCCAACTCGACAGTAATCCTCTATTAGAGAAAGTTGAAGAACAAAATACCGTTGAAAGTTTAAATAGCTTACAAGAAGAAGAAAGGGAAAATAAAGACTTAACCAATGAATTAAATGCCGATCATTTGCCTGATGAGTTACCGGTAGATACGGAGTGGGATGATGTTTATACGCATCAACCTACAAGTTTAGGTGCTGCTGAATTTGAAGAGCGCGAAGATAATCGGCAGGGGCATCAAAGTTTACAAGCACATATGCTTGAGCAAGTTAATCTTTTACACTTTTCTGTGATCGATAAACTAATTGCACACTGTATTATCGATGCTTTAGATAACAAAGGTTTTTTAGATTGTGACTTAAATGAAATTACCCAATCGGTTCAGCATCTTTTAGACTCTATGGATTATGAAGAAGAAGTCGAAGATGACGAAGTTTTGGTGGTACTAAAGCATATTCAGCATCTAGATCCTGTGGGTGTAGGCTCACGCAATCTTGCTGAATGTTTATTGGTACAAGTTGAAAATCTTCCTGAGCATATAGAATATCGATATGAAGCTATTTTATTATTGAAAAATTATGAGTTGCTGATTACCAATGAATTACCCAAGTTGATTAAGCAAACGGGATTAAACACGGAACAACTTAAACTTGCCATTTCTTTATTAAAGACATTAAAAGCACATCCAGGGCAAGAGTTTGAAGATAAAGATTTAGACTATCAAATTCCAGATGTTGTAGTCTTAAAAAAGAATGAACATTGGTTGGTACAGTTAAATCCTGATGTAATGCCAAAACTACGGGTGAATTCTTTCTATGCCAATATGATCAAGCGTGCTGATCAAAGCGATGACAATCAATATTTACGTAATCAAATGCTTGAAGCTAAGAATTTCATTAAAAGTATTGATGAACGACATAAAACTTTATTAAAAGTGGCAACCTGTATTGTGGAGCATCAACGAGCGTTCTTTGAACAAGGGCCTGAGGCAATGAAGCCTTTGGTCCTGCGAGATATTGCGGAAGAAGTTGAACTCCATGAATCCACAGTTTCCCGTGTAACCACAAATAAATATATGCTCACACCACGTGGATTATTTGAGTTGAAATATTTCTTCTCAAGTCATGTTGGAACATCGTCTGGTGGGGAAGCGTCTTCGACGGCAATTCGTGCAAAAATTAAAAAGTTGATTGCAGAAGAAAATACACGTAAGCCTTTGTCTGATAATGCAATTGCAGTTTTGCTTAATGCAGAAGGTATTGATGTTGCTCGTCGTACAGTTGCGAAGTATCGTGAATCGTTACATATTCCATCATCTTCAGAGCGAAAAGTGTTGATCTAAATTTGAAAATCTGACTATTCTAGAGGTTCATTATGACGAAATAATGAATCTCTTTTTTTATAAGGAATGGCCGAAATGATCTGATTGTGTAAATGTATGCTTCGCATATTGAGTTGGATGATTCGGCTTGAACTTTTCCAGTCCTGAAAGAAGGTGAGGGATAGAATTATGCAGATTACAATTCGTGGCCATCATTTAACAATTACGCCAGCAATAGAAGAAAATATTCGTCTTAAATTTGCGGAAATGACCAAACATTTAGATCAGGTCAATAGTATGCAAGTCAAACTGACTAAAGATCATCAGGTTGATAAACGTTCAAAAAAAGGTAGTGATAATCATATTGCGGAAGCGATTATACGATTACCCGGGACAGAACTTTTTGCACAAGCGTGCGCTGATGATATGTATACCTCGATCAAAAAATTGTCTGAAAAATTAAAAAAACAATTACATAAACATCGAAAAATGCAGCTCATTTATATGCCTTTAACGGTTTAGATTGTAAATTGTACAAAAAGAGGTTTTTTATAACCTCTTTTTTTATATATATAATGTATGTGACTAATGAATTATTTTTTAGATTTATAGTAAAATGACGGGTTTTACACCGTTAGTCCTATATGGGGTCTTGTGATGAATAGTGAACAGCTCACTGAAATTTTAAAAGCTGCTTTTCCAGAAGCTGAGGTTGCAGTTAGTGGGCAAGGCGGCAAATTTGATCTACGCATTGTCGATGATCAATTTGAAGGCAAACGTCCTGTTGCTCGTCAACAATCTGTTTATGCACCTTTGAACTCCTACATTGCCAGCGGTGAAGTACATGCAGTAACAATTCGTGCAATGACCAAAGAAGAATGGCGCAAAGCAAGCTTATTCGGAGCTTAATAATTAATGGATAAATTTCTGATTCAGGGCGGTACTAAGCTCGAAGGTGAAGTTCGTATTTCTGGTGCGAAAAATGCTGCATTGCCATTACTCGCTGCAACTATCCTTGCTGATACACCTATTACATTAACCAATGTTCCAAATCTAAAAGATGTGAACACCTTAGTGAAATTGATCGCAGGTTTAGGTGTTCAAATCAGTTATGAAGGTGATACGGTTAAGGCAGATACTTCTAGCTTAGATAACCAATTTGCACCATATGAACTCGTGAAAACCATGCGTGCATCTATTTTGGTGCTTGGGCCGTTATTGGCGCGCTATGGTAGTGCAAAAGTGTCTTTGCCGGGTGGATGTGCAATTGGTTCACGCCCTGTAGATCAACATTTAAAAGCTTTAGAAGCACTTGGTGCTGAAATTGAAGTTGAGGCTGGTTATGTGCATGCCAAAGTGGATGGTCGTCTAAAAGGTGGCGAAGTTGTCTTTGATATGGTCACAGTTGGTGGTACTGAAAATATTCTAACTGCTGCGGTTCTTGCAGACGGTGTAACGACCATTCGTAACGCGGCTCGTGAACCTGAAATTACCGATCTTGCTAATATGTTGATCAAGATGGGTGCAAAAATCGAAGGTTTGGACACTGATACTTTAGTTGTTACAGGTGTTGAAAGCCTACATGGCTGTGAATATGCCGTTGTTGCAGATCGTATCGAAACAGGTTCTTATCTTGCTGCTGCGGCAATAACTGGCGGTAAAATCAAAACCACGCATACAGATCCAAACTTGTTGGAGTCTGTGCTGGATAAATTTGAAGAAATGGGCGCGGAAGTTACGCGCGGTGAAGATTGGATTGAACTGGATATGATGGGTAAACGCCCGAAAGCAGTAAGTTTCCAGACTTTACCACACCCAGAATTTCCAACCGATATGCAAGCACAGCTGATGGCGGTGAATGCAATTGGTCGTGGTTTTGCCACAATTTCAGAAACGATTTTCGAAAACCGTTTCATGCATGTACCTGAATTAGCACGTATGGGTGCCAATATTCAGGTTGAAGGTAATGATGCTGTTGTTACAGGTGTAGAGAAATTATCTGCTGCACCAGTGATGGCAACTGATTTACGAGCTTCTTTCTCATTGGTTTTAGCAGCACTTGCCGCTGATGGGGAAACGTTGATTGACCGTATCTATCATATTGACCGTGGTTATGAAGATGTTGAAGCGAAGTTACAAGGTTTAGGTGCCCAAATTAAGCGAGTAAGTTAATGAGCGATATGAGAAACGATGATCCCAATTTTGACGTAATGGGCAATTTTGATCATGGTTTAACTTTAGCATTAAGTAAGGGACGTATCTTAAAAGAAACTTTGCCATTGTTGGAAACAGCTGGCATTAACTTATTGGAAGATCCGGATAAATCTCGTAAGTTAATTTTTCCAACGACCCATAAGCACGTACGTATTTTAATTTTACGTGCTTCTGATGTACCAACTTATGTTGAAAATGGTGCTGCAGATATTGGGGTGGCAGGTAAAGATGTGCTGATGGAACATGGTGCACAAAATGTGTATGAACCATTGGACTTAAAAATTGCCAACTGTAAGTTAATGACGGCTGGTAAAGTCGGCATGGTTCGTCCGAAAGGTCGTTTAAAGATTGCAACCAAGTACGTCAATTTAACCCGTCAATATTATGCAAGCTTAGGCGAGCAAGTTGATGTGATCAAACTGTATGGTTCTATGGAACTTGCACCTTTGGTTGGTTTAGGTGATTACATCGTCGATGTTGTGGATACAGGAAACACTTTACGTGCCAATGGTTTAGAGCCTTTGGAAGAAATCTGTAAAGTGTCTTCACGTTTAATCGTGAACAAAGCAAGCTTTAAACGTAAACAAACTTTGTTGAATCCAATTCTTGCACAGCTAGAAAAAGCCGTGGAAGAACGCGAGCAAGCAAAGAAAGCATAAGTTGTTAAGTTTCTAGCTATGCTGATCAAACCGCTCAAATTTGGGCGGTTTTTTTATGAAAACTGAAAAATAATGATAAAACTGTATTTTCACCAATTTTAACGAAAGTTATTTTCAATAAAACTCCACATGAACACATGCGATAGATGTCCACAAGCTGCTGTAAAACAGGTAAACTAATCTTTTCCAATAGATTACCTTGTGGGTAAATTGATGCGACGTTTATCGACTCAAGATCAAAACTTCAAGCAAGCTTTTGCTGACTTGTTGGCTTTTGAAACTGTGAATGATCCAGAACTTTTAAAAACCGTTGACCAAATCATTGCTGATGTTCGTCAGCATGGTGATGCTCATGTTCTTAAATTGACACAGCAGTTCGATCGACATCCAGCGCATCAATTCTCAGAATTAGAGCTGACACAAGAACAGCTGAAAGCAGCATTTGATGGTTTAAGTTCAGAAGTGCGTGAAGCCTTAGAACTTGCTGCGAACCGTGTTCGTGAATTTCACCAAGCACAAAAGCAAGACGGCTGGACCTATGTTGATGCTCTAGGAAATACGCTTGGTCAAAAAGTCACACCGCTGGACCGTGTGGGTATCTATGTGCCGGGCGGTTTAGCTTCTTATCCGTCTTCTGTATTGATGAATGCTGTACCTGCGCATGTTGCTGGCGTGCCTGAAATTATTATGGTGGTGCCTGCGCCGAATGGTGATTTGAATCCATTGGTTTTGGCAGCAGCTTACTTAGCCGGCGTACACCGTGTATTTACCATTGGCGGCGCGCAAGCGGTTGCAGCATTGGCTTATGGTACAGAAACTATTCCATCTGTGGACAAAATTACTGGCCCGGGCAACCGTTTTGTTGCTGCAGCAAAACGTGCAGTATTTGGTCAAGTCGGTATTGATATGATTGCAGGGCCATCCGAAATTTTGGTCTATGCCGAAGGTCAAAACAATGCTGAATGGCTGGCAATGGATTTATTGTCACAAGCGGAACATGACACTGTGGCTCAAGCGGTATTTATTACGCCAGATGCAGAACTTTTAGATCAAGTTGAGCAATGGATTGAAAAGCATTTAGAAGCGTTACCAAAAGCAGATATTGCGCGAACTTCAATCGAAAACCGCGGCGCATTGGTTTTAGTCAAAGACCGAGCGGAAGGCGCCGAATTGATTAACCAAGTTGCGCCTGAACATTTGATGCTGTGCTTAGATGAAGCACAGGAAATGGCTGAAGATATCCGCCATGCCGGCGCAATCTTCATGGGGCGTTATACACCGGAAGCGATTGGTGATTACTGTGCAGGTCCAAACCACGTGTTGCCAACCTCCGGCACAGCGCGTTTTTCATCACCGCTCGGTGTTTATGACTTCCAAAAGCGCTCAAGTTTAATCATGTGCTCTGAAGATGGCGTGAAAACTTTAGCGAAAACGGCTGATACATTAGCACAGCAGGAAAATTTAGATGCGCATGCGCGATCTGCGAGATATCGTTATCAGTAATAAAATATAGACTAGGTGAAAACTTAGTTTTCCAAAACTATAAACCTCTCCCTAACCCTCTCCTGAAAGGAGAGGGGAAATCTCATAAAATGAATATTCCTCTCCCTGAACGAGCTTTAAGGATTCCTTTAAAGCGAAGTGCAAGAGAGGTTAGGAGAGGGTGAAAAAGAGCAAAATAAAATGCCAAATATTACCGCTGAACAAATGCGTTTTTGGAGCCCTGATGTACGTGAATTAGAACCGTACACACCGGGTGAACAGCCTAAAATTCATAATATTTTAAAACTCAATACCAATGAAAACCCGTATCCGCCATCGCCAAAAGTGGTGGAAGCAGTTCAAAAAGTGTTGGCAAATTCTGCTGACGTTTTACGTTTATATCCAGATCCAGATGCGTCTGAGTTAAAGCAAGCGATTGCAAAACAGCAGCATGTACCTGTTGAGCAGGTCTTTGTCGGCAATGGCTCGGACGAAGTTCTGGCGCACATTTTTAAAGCCTTTTTTGTGCAAGAGCTGCCGGTTTTGTATCCAGATATTACCTACAGTTTTTATCCGGTATATAGCCAATTTTTTGGTATAGCTGCCAATACTAAAATTATGCCGCTGAACGATGATTTTGAAATTGTTATTGATGACTATAAACAGCCGAATGGCGGTATCATCATTACCAATCCGAATGCGCCTACCAGTATTGCTTTAGGTTTGTCTGCAATTGAGGAAGTGTTGCAAGCCAATCCGAATTCAGTGGTTGTGATTGATGAAGCGTATGTCGATTTCGGTGCAGAATCTGCTGTGGCTTTGGTTGCGAAATATGAAAACCTTGTGGTTTGTCAAACGACGTCTAAGTCGCGTTCACTTGCTGGTTTGCGTGTGGGTTTCGCGATTGCGCAGCCGCATTTAATCGCAGCGCTTGAGGCAGTAAAAAACAGCTTTAACTCCTATCCGATGGACCGTTTTGCGATTGCAGCAGCCGTGGCGTCATTTGAGGATCAAGCGTATTTTGAAGCACAAAATGCCAAGGTGATTGTGAGCCGTGAAAAACTTGTAGAGCAGCTTTCTGAGCTGGGCTTTAAAGTATTACCCTCTGCGGCAAACTTTATTTTTGCATCATTGCCAACGAAAGACGCGGGTGAATTAGCTTCTGAATTACGCGAACGCGGAATTATCGTGCGTTACTTCAATAAGCCGCGGATTAATCAATTCCTACGTATCACTATTGGTACAGATGAACAAAATCAGCGCCTTGTGGATACGCTTAAAAACGATATTTTGGCTTGATTGCTGCAAGCTACTATAAATTTAAATCTACCCTAATCTTCCTTTCGAAAAGGTGAGAAGCACTGCTTCGCAAGGGGAGGGTTATAAAAAAGCGATTCAATAGAATCGCTTTTTTGTTATTCAGGTTTATGCCAGGTATTTAACAAATCCAGCATGGCTTCGACTTTATCAAAGCATTCTTGATATTCAGCATCGCAATCTGACGCGATGGTGATTCCGCCACCTGCCCACAGCGAAACCTGATCTTGGTATTTTTGAATAGAGCGGATTAAAATATTCCAAGAGCCCGTGCCATCGTGATTAAAATAACCTATCGAGCCGCAATAGGCGCCGCGCGGAGCACCTTCAAGTTCATCAATAATTTGCATCGCTCGGATTTTGGGTGCGCCGGTAATCGAACCGCCCGGCAGTGCCGACATCAGAACATCAAAAGGGTGTACATTTTTTTTCAACACGGCTTCAACTTCGCTGACCATGTGATGCACCTGATTAAAACTTTCAATATCAAAAAGTTTTGGCGTTTTCACTGAGCCAATTTCAGCATAAACACTCAAATCATTACGCAGCAAATCAACAATCATGACGTTCTCGGCCATGTCTTTTTCAGATGATTTTAACCGTTGTTTTGACTGCTCATCTAAAACTGGATCTTCATAGCGAGGCATCGTGCCCTTGATTGGCTTAGTAATAATCTTCCGTTCAGGCTTAAAATCTATAAAAAGCTCAGGGGAACAACTTAAAATTTCAAAATCATCAATACGTAAGTAGCCTGAATATGGTGCATCAGTCAGTGACCAAAATTCTTGAGCAGTATCTAAGAGTGAACCTTTAGCTTGAGCTGTAAATTCTTGGGTTAAATTAATTTGATAGCAATCGCCCGCTTTAATATATTCCTGCACTTGATCAAAGGCTTTTGTGTAGTCTGACTTGGACCATCTTGCAGTACATTTTTGTCTTAATTTAAATTGATTTTGAGTGATCTCGGTTTGAATTAGGTGATCAATGTAGTCGTAAATCTTAGCTGCAGAATGATCAGAACTATAAAAATACCAACCATCATTTTCTAGTCTTAAGTAACTAGAAAATTGCCCCAAAAACAAGCGAGGTTGCGCTTTGGCATGGAGGGAAATCTGTTGCTGCGCTGCATAATCATAGCTAATAAAACCAGCCCAGCCCCCAGAAAACCCGCTGCCTAATTTTGAACATAAATCTTGGAAGGCGATATCTTGCAAGGGCTGAGCATCACATTCCTCATATTGATCTAAATGAGTACGGACATAAGTTTTAAGTTCATCATTCTTAAATTGCTGATATTGATTTGCCAAAAAGCAAATAACAGGTTGGTTTTGATCTTCTAAAAAAATCACATGTGACAAGGGTGCAAGCGCTTGCAAAATTTTTTGAGCACTAATAGTTTGTTTAAGAATAAATTTTTTTAAAAAAATCGGTTTTCGCATCAACAGAGAAATTAATTTTAAAGACTAAAATGGATTTTATACCATTCCTAATTCATTTGGTTTGCAAATACCGTTTATCGGTAAGAATTAGATTGCGACCAACGACAGTTGAACAAATTTTAGCTTGGATATAATTTAATCGAGCGAGCAAACGACTCAAGGAAAGGTTTAACAGTTGTCACAAAATAATATTACAGCTGAATAAATCGAGTGGTTGAAAATCAAAAAAAATAAATACTCTTGGGAGAGTACCGTATGAAAAATTTCACTAAATTAGCTCTAGTTTCTTCAATCGCATTTAGTGCGAATGCTATGGCTATGCAAGCAATGGACGATGCTGCACTTAGTTCAACCACTGGTCAAGATGGTATTAACATCGGGATTGGTATTTCTAAAATTGAAATTGAAAAACTTTTCATTCACGATAACGACGGTTTAACGGATACAGCTAAGGGTGGTACAAGTACTGCTGGTGCGATCGTTATTCAAGGTAACGGTATTAAGGGTGATGCATTAGAGAACAAAGGTATCATCATTGGTGCAAACTATGATAACGGTGGAGCTTATCTTCTAGCTTCTCGCAATTTAGCTGATTTACGTATTGATACTGATGCTGGTACTGGTGCAAATGGTGCATTCATTAACATCGCAGCTGATGTTTCTGGTTTAGATATCAAAATCGGTGAAATTGGCGTAACAGCATCTGGTACAGCGGGTACTACAGGCATTCGCCGTGGTGGTGATGATAGTAACTACAATGCAATTTTATCTGGTCTTTCTCTAAAAACTGGACCAATGACTGCTAATGTTCAGTTGGGTGCTGCTCCACAAGGTGCAATGATCAAACTAAGCACAACTATGGTTGGCGGCTTAGAAATTAAAGATCTAGGTATCCTTGATGCATCAACTAAAACGGCTACACGTGAAGCAGGTGAAATCTTTATCGAAAGCATCAAGGTTGCTGATGCGGGTAAATCTGATTTAACCATTAACCAAGATGTCCGTGTTTATGGTAAAGAAGGCACAAACAATGGTTATATTCAAATGGTAAGCAACTCTGGTCCAATTGATAACTATGTGAAAGGTATTCATCTAGGAAGTAAAGATGCTGGATCAATCGGTGATATCGAAGTTCAAGGCTTACAAACGTTCTACAGTCCTGCTGCTAACGTATATAACCCAGGTTCTGTAATTACGATTTCTAGTAAGTAATTTAGAAGACAAAGAAGGCGCGTGTTGATCACGCGCTTTTTTTTACAAAAATATGCGGAATGACCCAATAAAGCATAAAAAAATGCTGTTTTTTTATAAAAAAAAAGGTATCTTGCATAATACATGGATGTAGAGCATTAGCTCTAAAAAAATAATGAAAAAAGGCACATCATTGCCGATAACTAAAAGTTAGAAGATATGTTAGAGATAGCTGTGGGCTCGGCATTGATGTATTACTTTGCCAAAGAGTCCTTCGAATTAAAAGAAAAGCCAGTCGGAACAGTTCACTATACCGAAACATTGGATTCACGAAATGATTCCTTTACTCGGATGCACCGTGAATCTGTAAAAATTAAACCTGCCATAGAAGATCAATTTCGAGGCATCGTTCGGCAAGCCTACGACTACAGTTGTGGTTCGGCGGCCTTAACTACTTTATTAAATGGTTATGTAGGTACACAGCTGACTGAGCAACAGACCATGAATGGTTTGCTGAAATTTGGTGAAACTGAAAAAATTATCGAACGTCGAAGTTTCTCCTTATTAGACATGAAACGTTTTGTCGCTGCTGTCGGGCTAGACAGTGGGGGCTACAAAGGGGAGTTTTCAGATCTAGTTAAGCAAGGTCAGCCTGCGATTGTTCCCATTTCATATGCTGGTTTTAAACATTTTGTGGTTTTTAAAGCCTATAAAGATGGGCGTGTTTATGTTGCAGATCCAGCACTGGGCAATATCAGTTTCGATGAAGTTAGATTCCAAGAAATATGGGAAAACAACACATTATTCTTAATCAACGTTGCGCCTGAGCAACGTAAAAATTTATTAGCTTTGCAAGATTCAGACTTGCGACATGTTGAAGATGCAACCGTCAACCGTTATGCATTGGTTGATATTCAATATCCGCAGTTTTACATGGAAAAAATTGCAGACAAGGCATCTACGATACGACTTGATAAAAACATGAATGAAGAGTCGGAGTCTTATGGTAAATCGAATTACAACTTTCTAAGGCTTTACTACAAGAGTAAATAATTAGATGAAAGCGTATAACAAAGTGTCAGGATTAAAAAAATAACAACGGTGGGAAGGAACATGAATCGTAAATGGATGAACAAAACACTACTAGCCATGAGTATTCAGGTGGTGATGGGGGTTGCCTATGCAGCTGAAGAGCCAAGCCTTGGAGAATATGATCCAGTTGAACAAGAGACAGTCGTAGAAGAGTCTGTATCTCCTGCTACTGTAAACCAAGCTGATAATGCACAAGAAGCTGCTGCCGAGCCAGAAATTGGACAGTATGAATCTGTAGAAGAGCCCGTACAAGCTGAAATGCCACAATCCGAAGTCGCTCCTGCCAATGAAAAAGCATCGACAGCACTTCAGCAACAAGAAGGTGATGCGAGCCAAGAAGCGAATTTACAGGAAGTATTTAGCTCGAATGAACGTCAGTATTCATTGATTAAAAAAGGTGAAATATCATCTTTTTACGATATAGATTACACCTATTACCGTGATACACAGCTTGATATGGAAATGGCACAAGGCCAGCTTTATCAACTACGTGTACAAGAAAATGCAACACACTCAATGACCAATACATTTACCGTGCAATACGGTGTAATGGATAATTTGACATTCTCTGCATCTTTGCCTTTAGTGGCGAAAACTGATTTATTAAAAGATACTTCAACTGCAGGTTTAGGGGATATTTCTTTAGGCGCACGCTGGGAACCATTCCCACTGAAGCAAGGTCGTTTACCACTGATTTTATTTGGTAATTTGTCTACGAAAACAGGTGACAGTCCATACGAAGTCAATGCAGTAAATGATCTAGCAACAGGTAAAGGTTACTATTCGGCAGGTATCGGTGCGAGTACGCGTAAATATATTGACCCCGTTGTGTTGTTTGCATCTGTCTCAGCCAACTATGGTTTCAAAGAAACTGGTTTAAACCAACGTCGTGGTTCGCGAGTCATTGAAGAGTTTGAACCGGGAATTAGTGGCGGTTTTGCATTCGGTTTTGCATACTCGTTTAACTACGATGTTTCCCTCACCATGTCATATCAACAAAGTTTCAATACCGGCGCTGAATTTACGTATAGCAGTGGCGAATCCTATTCACCTGCAGACCAAACCAGCTCAACTCTAGCGATTTCTTTAGGTGTACGTGTATCACCGGATACGATTGTGAACGGTACAGTGGGGCTAGGTTTAACTGAAGATGCACCAGATGTGTCTTTAGGACTGTCTTTCCCGTTGGATATCCTAGGTTTCGGAAAAAAACTTCGTTAAGAGGGCTGTCGTATGCGTAAAATTCGACTCAGCCCACTTGTTAGTGCGATCGTTTTAACGGGCTGTTCTAGTGCTGCTTTTGCACAATTGGGTACCAACCTTTCAGTTGATGTACGGTCACTTGCATTAGGTAATGCAGTAACTGCGGATCCTCCAGGAATTAGTGCAGTACATTTTAACCCTGCAGCATTAACTAAGATTGAAGGTTTGCAAACAGATATGCAGGGCATCATTGCAAACTTTGATATTCAACGTGAATTTACCGTTCCTGCGGGTTATAACGTTTTTGGTTATTCAGATGATCCATTAGTCTGTAATGATGGTCCTGAAGTGACGGCTGATATTTGTACGGACTTTAAAGATAAGGTTTCTGGTGATGTTGAATATGCATCCTTATATGTACCTGTCTTAAAAAAGATGGTGGATTTTGGTGCTGGACAACCCATTGCCGCGCCAACGATGGGGATTGCCTACAATCCACCGGGTTCTAAAGCAACATTCGCATCAGCTGTTTATGCACCTTTGATTGCGGGTTTTGGTGCTGAAAATGGTAACCCAGGTAATTTCATGGGACAACAAGTTGCTCTAGAGCGTATTACTTATCTATCGCCAACAGTAGGCTATCAAGTCAGTGATGAGCTATCGATTGGTGGTGGTGTGGGGATGTCCTATCAAGCCATTGGATTGAAATCTGACCTGCGATTTCCCAATGAATTGATCGGCATGTTAAGGATGATTGATGAAGTCGTCTGTACACCATTTAAGGAAAATTCGGACATTATTACCGACATCTTGCTATTGGGGATGTGTAATACCGAAGAAGGGATGAATCCATTTGGCAAATTTGGTCAGATGGAATTGGCTTTAGAGCAGTCACTGAGCCCAAGTTACAACTTAGGGGTTTTGTGGGAGCCACGCGAAGATTTTAGTTTTGGTATGGTGTACCAAAGTGCAGCGAAAATGCGCATGAAAGGTCGTTATCGCATTCATAATGCAAAAGCACCTCAGGAGATGATTAAGGGATTAATGTCATCACCAACAGGTCAAATTTTAGCTGCAATTTTAGGTTTCCCAAATGCCGTGCCTAACTCGGAGTCGGGTTTGGTTTCGATGGATTTTGAATATCCACAGCATGTACAGGCGGGGATCAAATATAAGGTTATGCCTGATTTACAAATCAATTTTGATGTGGGCTGGACCGATTATCGTGCTTGGGACAAATTCCGTTTTGAATTCGACCGTCAAATTTCAGCGCTGAAAATTGCAAAATTATTATCTGAAAATGTGACCGATAATTCTTTGGCCTTACCTTTGAAATTTACGTCGCCTTGGAACTGGGGTATTGGTATTGAATATTCAGCAACAGATCGTTTGAAATTGCGTGCAGGCTATGAACCAAGGAGTACCTCTATTCCTGATGGTAAGCGAAATACCATGGTACCAATTAATGGTGCGCAACTCTTTGGTATGGGGATTGGATATCGTTTTGATGCAGATACGGATTTAGATTTATCAATCGGCTTTTTACGCAGTAAAGATAACATTCCAGCGAATACTAGTAGTCTTGCAAACTTAACCGGTGTGAATAATTTACTTTTAAACCCATATGCTGGACTGAATGTAAAAACCGATACGAAAATCACCATCCTAGGATTAAATTACAGAACTCGTTGGTAGGATAAGCAAACAGAATGAAAAGGATTTTATTCATGAAAACGTTACTTGCACTGTCTGTGGTGCAAGTGTCGTATGCCAACGCTGGAGCGTTTCATACCATTATTGGGCCAGATGGGCGCCCAATGGTGGTACAAGTGCAAGAAAAACCAGCAAAGAAACCTAAAGAAAGTCCAACTGCTAAAACGATAGACTCTCAACCTGTACAACAAATTACTCAACCATCTGTAAGCATTAGTCCGTCTCAAACCAAGACACCGATGACACGTCAAACGAGTCCAACAGCACAGACTGTTGAATCACTGAAGTCTCAACGTTTAAGTACACGTGAGCCGGAAAAACGGGATGATAATAAAGCTGTCACAGTCGATAAAATTAAAGAGGTCTCAGGTGATAACGTTCCCAAATCTGAAAAATCAGTACAAGAGTCAGGTACTTCAACAAAAGTTGTACCTTCAACCACATGGACCGAAAAGTTACAGCAATCAGAGCTAACCCAACCTAGTGCTCCGTATCAGGCCAAAGTTCAGGCTGAAAAAGATAAACCTATCGTCGAAAAAAAGATCCTTGCTGAGAAAGTTGTTAGCACTGATAAAGCCGTACAATCTTCAGGTGAAAACTTAGAAAATAATCCTTCAAAACAAGCGGCTAAGGTAAAACAAGAACAAGGCTTTTCGACCATGGCTGGTGAAAAGTATGTCAATAATGAATATCTTGAAGATAAAGAGTTTAACTTAGAAGGCAAAAAGCGCTTTTACACCATGCCCGAAGGCGTTATTGACAGCAAGATGGGGCAAACGCGGATGCAAACCATTGAACGTGAAAAAGGTGTCAGTCGCTCCGTCATTGATAATTTATTTAAACGCAATCAACCCGAAGATACAGGGCCGATCACTTTGGCCACATCGTATTATCGAGTCTCACAAGCTGACACCATTCAAGGTTTAGGTCAGCAATGTTTTTCGAATAAAAAAATGAAGAAAGCCAAAGAGCTCGACTTGGCTCAAGATATTAATTTATGGCCTCGAGCACCATTGTCGGACGAATTTGACTACGAAGTCGTAAAACTAAAATCACCATTACAAAATATTCGTATACATTCATTTGCATCCAAAGTACAAAATCCTACATTTTATTGGCCATTTGCGGTATTTTTAGACAAAAATGGATGTGTCATGGAAGGCGCAGGTGGATTCAAAAATAACCAAGGTGAAGCGGATCATCTTTACCATGAAAAAATAGAAGGCGTGATTCAAGTGCCTAAAGGTAGCCAGTATTTATTCTTAACGCCTTTAGCAACAGCAATAGACGTCGATGGCCGCGTATTAACCAATCAAGGCCAACTTAAATTAACAGCAATCCGTTAAGGACATAAGAAAGAGAATTAGGATGAAAAATAAAATTTTATTACCGTTTGCTTTAACGGCATTGGTTGCAGCGCTCAGTGGCTGTGGCGGTGAAAGTGCAAATGTGAATCCTGAAATTTATGATACCAGTACAACCAATGGTACTTGTAAAAGTAATACCGAAGGCTGTGTTGAGTTTGTTTTAGATTATCCAATTGAAGGTCTGAATTTTAATTGTTCGAGCGACGTTAAAAATACCTACATTACTTTATTTGATCTAAAAGAAGGTGTTTCGACAGGTGCTTGTAAGATTGGCGATACCGTAACTTTCTTTGTCCAAGGTGAAAAATCACGTCGAATTGATTTGGGTAAAGTAGATTTGAAGCAAATTTCCAATGTAGCCAGTGGTACGACACCTCCACGCTTGACCTTATTGGATTTGGCAGCTGGCATCGCGGGTAAACCTGCTGCAACGATTTCAAATACCGACGCAACGGTTAAAGTGGCCATGCGTTTAGCTAAAATTATTCAAGCCTTGGCTTTGAAAAATAACAGCGCAGTTACAGCTACAGATATCCAAGCGGTTTATATCAACAATGCAGATAAAGTATTGATTGATCAAATCACTCGAAATGTCGCGACAGCAGATTTCAGTATCAGTTCAGATACGGAATTTAATGACTTGTTTACACCTTGGCTAGACTTGTCCGAAGTCAGTAATGAAAATGCATTTACCTTAGTTTCAAAACTCATGAATATCTCAACGGCTGCGGTTTACCAGCCAGAGTTTGCGTTGTTTTCAACTGATGACGTGATTACCAATGCCGGTGGTTCAAATGGACTGGTCGGCTGTGACAAAAATGAATGTTTGCCGACCGATAGTTCAAAAATCAATTTATTTGGTCATTTCATGTTAATGACGGACCGCCAAGGTATGACCTTTGGTAGTGGTTTACAGTGGAAGGGCAAAGTTGATCAACAGTTGAGTACCATTGGTGGTGTGAATGTCTTGCTCTTGACGCAGGTTCGACCAACACGTTTAACAGCAACGCCACAGGACAATTGGATCGATCCGCTTACCAAGCAAATTGATAAACCTGGCATTCTGGGTTTCCGTTTTGATGCAGAAGAAGCCAACTCTGGCCCTTTGATTATTAAACAAGGGACGCTACTTGCCGACAAAATGGTGGTCGGTACAGGTGGAAGTTTATATAAAACGTTAATGGCTAAAAAAGATGATTATGTTCTGACGGCCGATGATAAGAAAAAATTAGGTCTTTGGGAGCAAAACATTAACCAAGTGCAATTTAAAGGCACGATGGATTTATACAAGCTTTATCCGCTGTCGTATTTAGACAAAAAAGTCTTTAAGTCTGTTGAAAATGTTGCTGCTGGACAAAATTATATCTTCCCGTTATATGCAGATTTAACCTTTAAATTTACCGATCCCTCGATCAAAACAGTGAAATTGGGTGTGGTGATTGACCGTAATGGTGATATTCGCACAAATATAAAATCTGGCGTGCCAGATGATGTATTTACTCGTCAAGATAGTCAAATTGTCGATTTGTCTACACACGCGACGGAAGGCTGTAGTGGAAAAGATGTGCTCGATCCACTGTTAATGAAAGATGACAAAGGTGTACAGCAATACCGTATCGGAACGACAACCCGTACCTTTACGCCTGAAGGGAATATTAATCCCAATACCATTTCGATTCGTATGATTTTAGCTGATCCATATTTCCACACGCTTGATGGTGCGTTAATTGGAATGAACTCAAGTGTGAAAACTTCAGCGGACACCTCAATGGTTGTGGGCGGTGCTTTAGTGCAGTTACACAATATGATCAATGCCAATGCAGGCACACGTCCCTCTGGCGTTGCTTTGACAGATTCGGATAATAAAGTGGTGAAATGGGGGAATAGTTTGGCCAGCTTTAGTTATATTTATAGCTTAAAAAATCCAAATGATACTGCAGCTGCTCAAACGGCGAAGTTAAGTGGCGGTGATATTTCCTTAGATTTAGCCCCTTGTTACACCATCAAGGCAAAATAATCGTCAAATATGAGTAAAATAAAAAAGCCCATCAGTGATGGGCTTTTTTAATATTGAGAGCAGCAAATTAACCAGTGTGATCGAGTCGCGTACCAAGGGTTTCGAGATGCATTTCAAACTGACCTGTTTTGCGATCAGCAAAATAATGCCGCAGCGTTCTTTCCACACTTGGAAAGGCTAAATCATCCCAAGGAATATCTTCTTCACTAAACAATCGTGATTCAATGGTTTCATCACCCGCACCAAATTCACCATTGATTAGTTCAGATTTGAACAAGGCATAAATTTGCCCAATACGGGGAATGTTATACATGCAATATAGTTGCTCAATGTTGACTTCTGCTTCGGCTTCTTCGCGAGTTTCACGCGCTGCACCTTGCTCCATTGTCTCATAGAGTTCCATATAGCCAGCGGGTAATGTCCATAGCCCATAACGTGGCTCAATCGCACGACGGCAAAGTAAAACTTGATTGTCCCAAACGGCTAAAGCACCACAAATAACTTTAGGATTCACATAATGAATAAACCCACATGCGGTACAAATACGGCGTATCTGATGATCTCCAAGCGGGATCGCTTCTTTTGTTTTTTGTCCGCAGTTTGAGCAAAAGTTCATATTCATCGTCATGGATTGTGTGAACCGTCAGAATAACTTAAAAATAAAACTTTGGCATCATTTCTAACCAGCTTGGCCGAAATTCAGCTATGATGAAAATAAGATAATTATAAGGATGTAATGTGGATGGATGAGGGTTTATTGACTCAGCGATTGCAGCAAAGTTTACGTTTTTCTAAGCGTATTCAACCCGCGCATGCTGCTGTATTGATTGCGATTACCCAAGAAGATAATCCACGTATTTTATTGACCCGCCGCTCACTCTATATGAATAATCATGCCGGTGAAGTGTCCTTTCCCGGTGGCAAACGTGATGCCCAAGACACCAGTAATATCGTGGTGGCGTTAAGAGAAGCCCAAGAAGAAACCGCTCTAAATCCATTTGATGTGCAACTTTTGGGTGATTTGCCAATGCAAAAAGCACGGAATGGGATGTTGGTTAAACCGATCGTGGGGTTGATCCCGCCTGATGTAAATTTGATACCTCAACCCACTGAAATTGACCGTATTTTTTTTGCATCATTAAGACAGCTTTTAGAAACACCGCCAACGCCATATGAAGTTCGTTTTGCCCAGCAATCGCTTTATTTTCCCAGTTTAAGAATCGAAAACGAAATCGTATGGGGCTTGACTGCACGGATGTTGATTTCCTTATTTCAATATGGTTTGAATTATCAAAAAGAATGGCCTTTTTTATTAAATTCTCCTTCATTTCATTTGGGCCGTGAGCCATAAATCATTTTTAGAAAGTCAAAATAGGATGTTTGATCATGTTGTACAAATTTCAAGGATATAGCCCGAAAGCCACGCATCAACCTTGGGATGGTTGGGTTGCAGAAAATGCAACGGTCATTGGGCAAGTTGAATTAGGCCGAGAAGTGAGTGTCTGGTTCGGAGCCGTCATTCGAGGGGACAACAGTCGTATCAAACTGGGTGATTTTACCAATGTACAAGAAAATGCGGTGTTGCATACCGATGCAGGCATTGAAATGACCATTGGCGATTATGTCACGATTGGGCATCAAGCCATGCTACACGGATGTACCGTAGGTGATAATAGTCTGATTGGAATCAATGCCGTGGTCCTAAATCATGCCGTGATTGGTAAAAATTGCATCATTGGTGCGAATGCTTTAATTCCAGAAGGGAAGGTGATTCCGGATAATTCTGTTGTGATGGGTTCACCGGGTAAGGTTGTTAAGACTTTAGATGAACAAGCGGAAGCACGTCTAAAAATGAGTGCCATGCACTATGCCGCTCATTTTAAACATTTTACTCAACTCGAAGTCGCTGAACTTTAGAACGCTATACATGGCAAGCAAAAAAGCCTCGAAGTTTGTCGAGGCTTTTTTATGGCTTAAAGACAGAAAGCGCTGAGTCTGTGGTGGAACATCTCGCGAACTGCGATGGAGTGGAGTATTATATTCAACGTTTTTTAAGATTAAATTTAATTAAGGTTGCGCATGAAATTACTGGCATTGGAAACTGCCAATGAGCAGTGTTCCGTCTCGATTGTAGATGAAACTCAAGAGCTTTATTTTCAACTCGATTTACGGGCAAAAGCGCAGACGCAAACTATTCTCCCAATGATTGAGCAAGGGCTTAATCAAACTGCTATTGAGTTAGCTGATTTAACTGCGATTGGATTTAGTCGTGGGCCTGGCTCATTTAGTGGTGTTCGTATTAATGCAGCGGTAACACAAGCCTTGGCATGGGCCAATGATATACCTGTTGTTCCAGTATCAACTTTGCAAGCTTTGGCTCAAGCGGCGCATCGTGTACATGGTTTGACTGAAGTAACGGCAGTCCTTGATGCTCGCATGCAAGAAGTGTATATCGCCAGCTATCATCTCGATGCCAATGGCATTATGCAGGCTGTAAATGAAGAACAACTATTAAGCTACGCAGATGCCACACCACAGATCAAATTTACCGTCGTGGGTTCTGGTAGTGAGCTCATTCAATCAGAACAAACACAATACAAAGACTTAAGTGCAACAGCACAAGATATTGCTACTATTGCCCGCGTAGCGGCGCAAAGAAAAGCATGGGTGAGTGCTGAACTTGCATTGCCCGTATATTTACGAGATAACGCCTGGAAGAAAATTTCAGAACAAGGCAAGCCATAATTAGGGTTATATATGGATCTTCTACTGCTGCTCAAAGCGGCAATCATGGGTATTGTTGAAGGTATTACCGAATTTTTACCGATTTCAAGTACAGGGCATTTAATTCTGGCTTCAGAATTAATGAACTTTTGGACCAAAGAAAAAAGTGATGTTTTCGTGATCGCAATTCAAATGGGTGCGATTGCTGCGGTGATTTATGAATACTGGGGCCGCCTGTGGGGTGCAGCAACCGGTATGGTGACTGGTGAAGAAAAAGGTCGCCGTTTAGGTTTTGGCTTAATTCTCGCTTCGATTCCAATCGTGTTGATTGGTTTGACGTTTGGTCAGACGGTGAAAGAACTGCTGTTCAATAACATTGCGATTGCTATGGGGTTGATTATTGGTGGTTTGATCATTATTTGGATCGAAAAAAATCCACCGCAGGTGCGTGCCAAAGAAGTAGAAGATTTAACCATTAAAGATGCGATTTGGATTGGTTTAATTCAAGTTTTATCTTTAATTCCAGGGACTTCACGTTCAGGTGCGACCATTATTGGTGCCATGTTCTTAGGGGTTTCTCGTAAAGCAGCCACTGAGTTTTCATTCTTTTTGGGTATTCCGGTTATTGTCGGTGCAGGTTTACTGGATTTATATCAAAGCTATGATGTATTTCAAGGCACTCAAGATTGGACTGTGATTGCCGTTGGTTTAATGGTTTCATTTGTCTCGGCATTACTTTTGATTCGTGCGCTTGTTGCTTATGTGGCAAAACGTGATTTCATGATTTTTGCGTGGTATCGAATTGTTTCAGGTTTATTGATTTTATTGTTCGCATTTACAGGCTGGAAATTATGGTAAGCGAAATCCGCTTATACACAGAACAAGAGTTTCATGAGAAAGCACAGCAGTATTCTGCTGTGCTTTCTTCACGTGGTGTATCTGTAAATATTGAATTGATTGAAAAATTAAACGCGCGTTTTTTACGTTTAAACTCTGAACTCAGTTTGTGTGTCGATGCAGATGGTTTGTGGTTAGCGGCCAATGGCATGAAGATGCAACCCGATTGGAAAGCAGAAGTGGGGCGTTTAAAGCGAGCATCCTTAAAGTCTGAGATGATTGCACGTGCGTGTAATTTGGCTGAAAAACCACAGCTTGTAGATGCAACCGCAGGGCTAGGGCACGATAGTTTATTGATGGCACATTTGGGTGCTCATGTGACCCTTGTGGAACGTCATCCGATTTTATTTACCCTATTGGAAGACTCACATCAACGTGCGCAGCAAGATGCGTTTTTAAGTTCGGTTGTGGCTCGAATTGAATTGGTCTTTTCAGATTCGGCAGATTATTTGAAACATTTATCGACGACCAATCAAATCTTTGACGTGGTTTATCTCGATCCGATGTTTCCGCAGCGAGATCAAAACCAGCAAGCCGTCAAAAAGCAAGCTCAGGTCAAAAAACAAATGCAATTATTGCATTTACTGTTACCTGAAGATGGTGAAATGGATTTAGGTGATAATTTACTGGATTTAGCACAAAAAATTGCTAAACGTGTCGTGGTTAAACGTCCACGATTGGCGGTTTTTTTAGCGAATCAAGAGCCACAACATCAGTGGCAAGGCGATGCTTGTCGCTTTGATGCATATTTCCAACATGATCTTGTGACTTAAAATGATATTTGCTTCAATATTGTTCAAAGATTTGTTATATAGTTAAAAAATAGCATTGCTAAAAACGACATCAGGCATAAAATTATTTGTGCAATTAAGCAAGCCAAGGCCACCATCAGAACTCTATGATTGATTTCAAACCCTCCATCAATTTTTGGCATGATTTTAAAAGCAACCAAACTGCGGGGATGTGGTTATTTTTGGGGTCTCGTCGTTCTTTACAAATCGTTCGACCATCGATTTTACAATTGGTGTTTTGGGGGATTTTAGGTGGTTGTGCCAACAGTTTATTTAGTTGGCTCAGCACTGGGCGTATTGGCGAATTTAATGCACAAGGTCTCATTAGCTACGCATTGTGGCCATTTATTGCTTTAATCGTGGGGATTTTCCTGTCACAACGTGTGAATAATCCACGGTTAATGTTGGTCCCAGCATTGCTCTGGTTGGTGCTTGATACGCACATCATGCTGTTTCAATGTTTGATTCAATATTTGGGAGATCTCGATTTTCTCCCATACTTCCTGTATGACTACATTCCCACGTTATTCATTATTCTATTTGTTTGGCAAAGTCTGGCTGTTGTTTGGGTGTTTTCACGTGAGCTGAAATGGCCATGGTGGGAGCGTGCACTGATTATGGGTGCGACGCTATTTACTTTGGTCGTGTGGCAAGTCTCAGTCAAAGATCAGCCGATTTGGAAAGTTGAAGAAGTTCCTCCAAGCTTTGCTGAAGATGCATTTTATGCACAAAGCCGTTTACTCAATAAATCTTTAGACGCAGTGGAATATGGTGAGTTTGCCCAATCCCATTGGTACTTCTTAGGGGTGGCAGGTGCGAGTTATCAAGATGTCTTTAAACTGGAAATTGAACGGATTAAAGAACAATTTGATACACGTTTTGGCACCTATGGGCGTTCGGTTGAACTTATCAATAACCCTGCAACGCGCACTGAAATTCCGCTAGCATCTAAAACCAGTATGGAGTTGGCGCTGCGTCGTATCGGTCAGCAGATGAACCGAGAAAGTGATGTCTTATTTTTATATATGACCTCACATGGTTTACCAAATGTCTTTGAAATGGAAAATGCACCTTTGGATTTGGCGCAAGTCGATCCTAAATGGTTAAAAGAAGCCTTGGATGCATCCGGAATTCGTTGGCGTGTAATTGTGATTTCTTCATGTTATTCAGGCAGTTTTATTCCAGCGCTACAAAATGATAATACTTTAATCATTACTGCATCGGCAGCTGATCGACAGTCTTTTGGCTGTTCGAATGAAGCTGAATACACCTATTTTGGCCGTGCGTTCTTTGATCAGGCGATGCGTGAGCAGACCAGTATTCAAGCGGCATTTAATGAAACCAAAGCGACTGTTGCGAAATGGGAAGCAGCGCAAGGTTTCGAACCTTCTGAACCACAGTGGTCGATGGGGAAAAACATGGCATTAATGTTGCCTCAATTAGAACAACGATTGTTCCCGCCGACGACTACTGCACCGGCTACGACGGTTACGCCTTAAAAGATTAAAAAGTTTAGGATAAAGATCATGGAATTAGTACAACGAAATACCTGTTTTGCGGGTGAGCAGCGCATTTATCAATTGGATTCTTTAAGTCTAAAGACCGCGACAAAGTTTGGTATTTTTCTGCCAGAAGCAGCCTTACAAGGCCAAGCGTGTCCTGCATTGTTTTATTTGGCGGGATTAACCTGTACCGAAGAAACCTTTGCCATTAAAGCGCATGCTCAGCGTTTAGCAGCGCAGCTTGGCCTGATTTTAATCAGCCCTGATACTTCTCCACGTGGGGAGCAGGTAGCGCAAGGCGATCATTGGGATATTGGCCAAGGCGCAGGCTTTTATATTAATGCAACGGAACAACCGTGGGCCGAGCATTATCAAATGGAACGTTTTATCGCTGAAGAATTGTATTCGCTGGTACAGGCTGAATTTCCGGTACAAAAAGGTGCGATTGGCATATTCGGACATAGTATGGGCGGTCATGGTGCATTAACTTTAGCGTTGAAGTATCCGGACCTGTTTAAATCGGTTTCTGCTTTTGCACCGATTTGTGCGCCGAGTCAGTGTCCATGGGGCGAAAAAGCCTTTAGTCAGTATCTAGGTTTAGATCGTCAGCAGTGGCTTCCGCACGATGCTACAGCTTTAGTGCAAACTAAAGGGGCTTTGTTTAAAGCCATTTTGATTGACCAAGGCATTGATGATCAATTTTATAGCCAGTTAAATCCGATGTTGTTTAAGCAAGCGTGTGAGCAAGTTGGGCAGCCACTCGAACTGCGTGAACATGCAGGCTATGATCATGGTTATTATTTTATTCAAAGTTTTATGGACGATCATTTGCAATTTCACGCTGTCCAGTTGCAAACAGTAGTTCATTAATCTAAAAGCCAGTGGTTAAAAATATTGAGGCATAGCTTGCTTTGATATACGTATAAATAAAGCATGGTGATGAGCATTGCCATGCAAATGAATAAATTCGACATACCAAAAAAAATAATTTAGGGTACTTATGCAAAATTCACAAATGGAAACGCCGCTTCCGCCAGAGCTGCCCGTGATGAATCCACCGAGTCTATTTGGGGAGACAGAACAGGCTAATGTTTTGGGACGAAATTATCATTTTAGGTTTAAAGGTAATGCATCTGAATATTTCGGTATTTGGATCGTGAATATCTTACTGACAATTGTTACGCTTGGACTTTATGCGCCTTGGGCAAAGGTCCGCCGTTTACGTTATTTTTACGGTAATACTTGGGTGTTTCAGCGTCGTTTTGATTTTACTGGTTTGCCTACAAAAATTTTAGTTGGACGAATCATTGCGTTAGTGGTCTATGGTGGTTTCTCTTTTGCTGCAAAATATTCTTGGGAAGCTTTCTTAGCGGGCTTTGTCCTGATCTTCTTTGCGATTCCTTGGCTTATTCGATCTACGATTCGTTTCCGCGCCCGTAACAGTAAGTTTAGTAATAGCCGATTCTTTTTTTCAGGGACGAATAAAAGCGCGTATTGGTGCTTTGTCAAATGTCTTGCGGTGGTTGTCTTTACCCTCGGTTTGTTTACACCTGTTGCGGTTTGGCTATATAAACGTGAATGTCTGAATCATTTGTATCTTGGTCAGTTGAAATTTAATCTGAATAATACGTGGGGCGATTATATGCGCGCCATGTATGTGCCTTTATTTCTGTTTATGGGCTTTAGTGTATTGCTGGCAGTAATCTTTGCGATACTGTTTGGTAGCTCAGATGGTTTAAATGACGCATCTTATGTCTTCATTATTTTTGGTATGTATTTGATTGGCTACATGTTTATTTGGCCACTCACCGCTGCACGTATTTTTATTACCACTTGGAATAACACCACGTTGAGTCGCAGTCAGTTTCATACGGACTGTAATCAATGGCGCTATGCATGGATTGTCTTGAGCAATTGGTTGGCTAAAGTGATTAGCCTCGGTTTACTGACACCATGGGCAGTTGTACGACTATATAAATATCAGACTGAATCTTTGCATTTAATGTTGGTCGATGATCCAGACCAATTACACAATCAAATGCAGCAAGATCACAATGCAATTGCTGAAGAATTATCCGATATTTTTGACCTAGATATTTCCTTATAACGCAGGTGAATTACATGAAAACATCAGTAGTGAATGCAACCTATTATGATGGGAAAGTGTCAAAACCCTTTGTTGCTCAAATTAGCGCAGATGGGAAACATGCTGTGATTGTGCGTTATGGTCAAGACCTAGAACAAACGCAGCATTACACCTATCAAGATATGACGCTGATCGGTGCTTTAGGGGATATTCAGCCAGTGATCGAGTTAAAGGACGATGCTCGTTTAGAGTTTCATCAACCCTTGCCGGAGTGGTTTAATCTCGACGTAAAGTCGCGTTGGCATTCGATTTGGAAGTTAGAGCGTTCACCTTCTCTAATCATTTTTAGTGTGATTTTCGTGGTGGCTTTTGCTTTTGTATTGATTAAATGGGGCATTCCTGTGGCGTCACATGTGGTGGCCAATCAACTGCCTGAGACCGCTTTAACGAGTTGGGGCGATCAGGCGGAAAAATATATTATCGATATGACTGAACCCACAAAATTGCCACAAGCACGCCAAGACAAACTGAAACAAGAATATCAACAATTGGTGGCTGAAAATCGTCCTGCGAAGTTGTTATTCCGCGGTGGTGGTAGCATCGGTGCAAATGCATTGGCGATACCCAATAACACCATTATCGTGACAGATGAGTTGGTTAAATTAGCGAAAAATGATTATGAGCTCATAGGTGTGCTTGCCCACGAGCAGGGGCATTTAGTTCAACGCCATAGTTTGCAGCAAAGTTTGTCAGGTTTAGGCATCAGTATTATTTTGTTGATGATTACAGGGGATGGCTCAGATATTCTCACCAGTTTACCGGTTGCTGCGGTAGGTGCAAGTTACTCACGAGACTTTGAATCTGAAGCAGATTTATACGCCCTAAAACAACTTTCAAAACATCAAATTCCAACGGCACATTTTGCAAACTTCTTACAACGTATGGAAGATGAAGCTGACGGTGAAATAGCAAAAGAGAAAGGTGCAAAGGATGAAACTGCCAAAGATCAGAGATCTTGGACAGATTTCTTTGAGTCACATCCAGCGACGAAAGCCCGTATTGATGCAGTTAGAAATTATCAATCACATCAGCATTGAGTGAAAGGCTTTGACAATATGGCGACGTAGACTACGGTTCGCGTTGCCATGTTGCACTGAGTTCTTCTTGTCCCATACGGATCAAATGATCTAAAACCACATGTTCCAATTGATCTAGATTTGCACTTGGATCTTGGGCTGAAATTACTACATCTAAAAAAGCAGCTTGTGGTAAAAGATTGACCTCTGCAGAGGGTAGTTGAATCTTGAATGCAGTATTTTCTCCAATGAGCTGTTCATTGACTTCAAATTTATGTTTCCAATGATTGACTAGGCGTTTAGCAACACGCGCTGCTTGGGCGGTGGTGATGTGTGTTGAACTTTTCATAGATGCAATTTTATTGTTAAGTCGTCAGTCCTTTAACTTAGCAAAGTACATAGATGCCCGTTAAGTCTAAAAATGCAACGCTGTGTTTCTATCCCTGAGATCTTTATCCATATTAATCACTGATGTTACGCACGCAAAAAATAATTTTGCATTTTTAAAATGATATTTAAGTCAATTCGACTGAGTCTTACATCTAGGGCTTAAATAAAGGGATTAGCCTTCGGCTGGAGGTACTCTTACGAAACGATGATTCTCATTAGGCAAAATGAGAAGCGAAGCTTCGCAAGGAAACCATCTTGCAGAGCAATGCTCCTCACCGCAAAACTCGCTTTCTAGCGTCTATTTAATTAAAGTATTGCAAAAACATTTTTGATTAGAAGTCGTGCTGTCTCAAACAATTGCGGATGACGTTACCGCGTATCGTTCTTTTATTTGAATCAAATTTCGGTTCTGATGTTACTGCGTAATATCAGTTCATCCTAGGTTTCTTTATTATAGAGATCTCAATCATCGGCATCGAAAAAACGACTAAGGGCATGGGCAGCGAATAGGGGGACAATTTGCTATAATGCGTCAATCACTCCCTTTTCAAAGCTAGGTTTTTCATGTCCAAGCCATTCTTAATCGCACCTTCAATTTTGTCAGCAGACTTTGCGCGCTTAGGTGAAGAAGTTGAAAATGTTCTAGAAGCAGGTGCAGATGTTGTTCATTTCGATGTCATGGATAATCATTATGTACCGAACTTAACTTTTGGTGCGGGCGTTTGTAAGGCATTGAAAAAATACGGCATTAAAGCGCCAATTGATGTGCATCTAATGGTTTCACCGGTAGACCGTATGATTGGCGATTTCTTAGACGCTGGTGCAGATATCATCACTTTCCACCCCGAAGCAACTGACCATATTGACCGCTCTTTACAGTTAATCAAATCTGGTGGTGCGCAAGCGGGCTTGGTGTTTAACCCTGCGACACCTTTGCATTATTTAGACTACGTTTTAGATAAAGTTGACCAAGTCTTGTTGATGAGTGTGAACCCAGGTTTTGGCGGTCAAAAGTTCATTCCAATGACTTTAGAAAAGCTGCGTCAAGCACGAAAAATTATTGATGCTTCAGGCCATGATATTCGCTTAGAAGTGGATGGTGGTGTTACCCCAGCCAATATCCGTGACATTGCTGAAGCTGGTGCAGATATGTTCGTTGCAGGTTCAGCGATTTTTGGTAAGCCTGATTATAAAGCTGTGATTGATGACATGCGTTCTGAATTGGCAAAAGTGCATGCTCAAGAGGCTTAAGCCTTTGGGTATAAGTTATTCATGGCTTGTGGATAACTTTATGGATAACCGTATGGATATCTGTGTAGATAAGTATATGGATAACTTGAATAAATTATAAACGATTGTGCATCAATGGTTTAATAATTAGACGTATTAAGTATAAAAAGGACTCAATTGAGTCCTTTTTTTATGGGGTAAAGTGTTTGAAATACTGTGTATTTATTAAACTAAGGTAAATAATTAATCAGTTTAAAAAATAACTTTTATGTTTTAACTGGGCGATATGCACTGATTTTTATGACAGCGCAATAAATTTAAAACTGTTGTGAATAACTGCACAATTAATTATGCTGTTATCAACTATTGAGATAAGCTGCGACTGGCAAAACACATCATCGATCGCACTAGCTCGTGCTATTAGATATTTCTGAATGTATCGTTCATGATGGATAAATAGGTCGAGCTGAATGTCATGTTGATACGAATGTCATGTGATTGAGTTGAGTCATAAATAACATCATCATGGTGTTTCATGCGGATTTCAGCTGAGCTGATCGCGTGATGTTTTTAAAGATGTGTTAATAGGGACATGTTGTCACAGTGCATCATTGGGTTGAATTAGGGTACTAAATTGTTCAATTTTTTGCGTAAGCATCTTGGCTTTGTTTGGCTCATGGCGTTCGTCATGGGGTGGAGCAGTGTGGTCAGTGCACAGCAAAATTTTCAACATCAACAAATGATGACTGCGAATGCCCATCAGGCATCATTTCATGCAGCACATACTGATCCTTCACATTTAACTATGGCAAATTGCCATCAAAATCAGCGGCAAGCTGTTCCTGAGCATGCAGCACATCATGGCAAGCAAGCAACACCTGACGTCATTTCAATGATGGATTGTCATCAATCTTTAGATGCGACATCTGCACTGCAAGATGGTCAGGTGCATCATTCAACGACACAAAGTACAGACTGTCAGGACTGTACACTCGCACATTGCCAAATCAGTACCTCTTATCTCGATAGCGCATTGGTTGCATTGCAAACCGTCAATGTGCATCTTTATGCAGAACCTCCTCGTTTTATTTTTGCTGGACAGCATTTAAAAGGCTTTTGGCAAGAAATTCTAAGACCTCCGCAAGCTTAACCTGAGTTTTAAATACGTTTTTTCGTTATTTTATAAAGGTTAAGTCATGTCTAATTTATTTAGGTCAGGCCTCGTGCTCGGGGTGTGTCTGCTGTCTCCAACGTGGGCGTTTGCAGCCATTAAAGAATATCATCTGAATATTGATGAAAAGACCATCAATTTGACTGGTAAAGCGGTCAAGAAAATCAGTGTCAATGGTCAGTTTCCAGCCCCTTTACTGGAGTTTGAAGAAGGCGATGATGCGGTCATCTATGTGCATAATCAGCTCAAAAAACAAAATACCTCGGTGCATTGGCATGGTCTATTGCTGCCCGGTTTAATGGATGGTGTCCCCGGCTTTAATGGTTTTAATGAAATTCAGCCGGATGGTAGCTTTACTTATAAATTTAAAGTCCGTCAAAGCGGAACCTATTGGTATCACGCGCATTCCAAAGGCCAAGAACAAGACGGATTGTATGGCGCTTTGGTAATTTATCCGAAAGGTAAACAAGCACTTGCCGTACATGAACAGACGCAACGTGATTATGTGGTCATGCTGTCTGATTTTCATGAATCATCTAGCGCTCAGATCATGGCAAATCTGAAAAAGTCTGCCGAATACTATCAAAATCAGCGTGAAACAGTTTCAGATGTATGGACGCAAATGCAACGAACGGGTTTAAAAAACACTTGGCAAGACCGTTCGATGTGGAATCAAATGCGTATGCTGAAAACGGATTTGTCTGATGTAACGGGTTATACGTTCTTATTGAATGGTAAAACTCCAGAACAAAACTGGACAGGTCTATTTAAGCCTAACGAAAAAGTTAGACTTCGTTTTGTAAATGCTGCGGCCATGTCGTTTTTTGATGTGCGTATTCCTCAGCTCAAAATGACGGTGGTCAGTGCAGACGGTCAAGCGGTCAAGCCGGTCGCTGTGGATGAATTCCGCATCGGTGCTGCAGAAACCTATGATGTGATCGTAGAGCCTAAATCTGCGCATTATCAGATTGAAGCTGAGTCGATTGATCGGACTGGATTTGCGATTGGCACTTTACATGATGAAACGCAGCCTCAGCACTCAGGTATTCATATACCAAAAGCACGGCTACGCGCTTTGCTGACCATGGAAGATATGGGGCATGGTTCAATGTCAGGTATTGACCATAGCAATATGGGACATATGGCTACAGGTTCAACCCAAACTTCAGCAATCCAGCAAGTGAATGCTCATGAGCACAGCGCGCATACTGTCGATCCGTCAAAGATTCAGCCGAATCAAGCACATGATCATGCAGCTATGGGACATGACATGGACCATTCTCCAGTGACTGCACATACTACTATGCAGCATCCAGAGATGCATAAACAGAACATGTCTGATTCAGCGCATGCCAATATGGATCATAGTGTGATGGATCATTCATCAATGAACCACTCTTCAATGAACCACTCTTCAATGGATTCATCCATGAAACATGATATGCATACAGCGATGGAGCATGCACAGTCTAAAGGAGAGATGCGGGCAGTTGAAAATTCAGCAACGGTTATGGGTTGGGCCAATGCTTCAACACCTGTCGGTGATAAGGCCTTGCAATATAGTGATTTAAAAGCGTTAACCCCGCAGCCTGATACACGTGAAGCGACGCAAGATTTGGTTATTCATTTGGGTGGAACGATGGAACGCTACATGTGGACCATGAATGGCAAAAAATTCAGTGAAGCCGAACCACTGCAGGTGAAATATGGTGAGCGAATTCGATTGAAATTTGTCAATGACAGCATGATGGCGCATCCGATGCATTTACATGGCATGTTTATGCAATTGGAAAATGGGCAAGTGTCTTCTGAAATGCCAAATAAACATACGGTGATTGTGCCGCCGGGGAAAACAGTGACGGCTCTGTTAACGGCCAATGAATTAGGGGAATGGGCGATTCATTGTCACTTGCTGTATCACATGTCTGCAGGGATGATGAATAAACTTGTGGTCGCAAATGTCGCAGAGAATACGAAAACGGCATCTGTACCGCAAAAGGAGGTGTCTCATGCGCATCATTAAACCATGCACATATACGGTTCTAAGTTTAGCTTTGGCATCGGTCACTCAAATGACCATGGCGCAAGATGCACATCACAGCATGCCGATGTCAGCTCAACATGAGTCGCATTCCTCATATGATTCGTCGCATCAAGTGATGCAAACAAGGATCGAATCGAACAAGATGGAGCATACTGCA
>NZ_VOYW01000003.1:0-95862 GCF_013420085.1 Acinetobacter sp. YH12027 | reverse complement strand
CCGTAGCTATCCCAAAGCTTAAATTGGTGTTTTCCATACTGGACATATCCATTGGCATATTTGATAGCCACCTTTTTAAAGGGAACCCATCCCAAAGAGCGCCTTGCTGATTTTTTATTGCTGACACGCCATTTCAGCTTTGCTTTTTTAAATTGCTTTCTTCGGGTGACTAATTCTTCAGTTACAGCCTGAATGGTTTGACTATGTAAATTACATTCTTTGGATGTGCCTTTCGTATATTTGGCAATATCAAAAGCAGAGAGAAATTCACCTTTCCGCTTCAAATGCCTAAACCCTAAATCATTGACATAATTCCAGACGAAGTTCACTTCTGATGCTAGTTGGTCTAACACCTTGCAATGTTTGTCTTTTATACGTAATTTAAGGGTTTTCATGTACTTATATTAACAATCAAAACTCAAGGAAAATAGTCCTTAGTTAAATCAAACGACACTTCATGTCGTGTCGCTTATATCTCTGACCTGAAGGACAGAGTTTTACGCTCCATTTGATAAAATCGGACCTACCTACTGAACAATTAGCTGTATTAGAAGCGTTGCCAATGCCTGCTGCGTTATTTTCTGCGACAGCTGAGCTGATATGCGCCAATCAAATATTTAAACATCGATTTCAGTCAGACTTACAAGAGATTGTATTGAATCATGTGTCCGTGATGCAGCAAAAAACCAAAGCCACAAGTTCTGAGTTTGATTTACGCTGTTTAGAGAACGATAGCATTGAACCCTTTATGTATAGTGAAAATGAACGGCATTATTGGTTCACGTTCAAACCAAAGTTTCAACAAAGTGGCGATTTGGAACATGTGCTGTTGTGCTGTGCGGACATTACAAATTTAAAGCAAGTCGAATTATCGCTGTTGAAACATAACCAACAACTCGAACAACAAGTTTATTTTGATTATCTGACAGGGATAAGAAATCGACGAGGTTTTGATTTAGACCTTTCTCAGTGGCAAAAAAGCTTCGCGGTCGAACAAGCAGATGAAATTTGTTTGATGATGCTCGACTTAGACAATTTTAAGCAAATCAATGATATCTACGGTCATGCGTTTGGCGATGAAGTTTTAAGAAAAAGTGCGCAGCTTTTAAGGATGCAAATTAGTCAACATGCAGATGCACAAATATATCGCATGGGTGGGGAAGAGTTTGCAATGATTTTGCCACGCACGGCTATATCGACTGCATGTTCGATTGCTCAACAATGTTGTGAGCAAATCTATGCTTCTTCGATGAATTATGCGGATAAGGCTTTACAACTGAGTATCTCATGCGGAGTGGCCTTGTGGGATGGTACAGAGTCATTTTTTGAAACATTGGCACGTGCCGATCAGGCTTTGTATCAAGCCAAGAAAGGCTCGAAAAATTGTACCTGTTTTAATGATGGACAAAATGTGGCGCTATTTGAGGAAACGACATTTAAAAAACCATCAGACTGTGGGAAAAACACATAGATTTAGGCCGTAACATAGAGAAAGATTTGAGAAAGCAGTATGATGCAACAGGTCAAAATTGACAGAAAACATTGGCAGTCGATTTGCTAATGAACGAAGCAGTTAAATATTTAAAGTATTTGAGGTGAATGTGTCTTCTTTAACAGACGTTTCCACACATGCCCTGACAGAAGCGCAGCAGCGTATTCAGCAGGATTTACTGACAGCGCTTGATGCATTTTCAATTCCAGAACCCTTAAAAGGGGCGGTGTATCATGCTGTGATGTTGGGTGGAAAACGCGTTCGACCGGCACTTTGTTATGCAACAGCAGCGTTAAAACCCAATACCAATTTTGCAGCCGTACGCCGTGCTGCTGTGGCGATTGAATTTATTCATTGCTATTCATTGGCACACGATGATTTGCCGTGTATGGACAACGATTTACTCCGTCGTGGTCAACCAACCTGTCATGTGGCTTTTGGTGAAGATACGGCTTTACTTGCTGGCGATATTTTACAATCGATGGCTTTTGAAGTTTTAGGCAGCCGTCTCTTTGATCAAGGCCCAGCCGTTGAAGCGCCGATCATCTTGAAGCAAATGCAAATTTTAGCGACTGCAACTTCAAAAATGGTCAATGGCCAAGTTCTAGACTTACAAGCGGAAGGCAAGCATGTCAGTCAGGATGAACTAGAAAATATTCATCGAAATAAAACTGGTGCTTTAATTTCTGCCGCAATCATGATGGCGGCAGTGACAATATTTAATGGCACAGATCAAGCCATTCCTAAACTCCGTGAATTTGGTCTTGCGATTGGTTTAGCCTTTCAGGTGCAAGATGATATTTTAGATATTATTGCTGACACTGAAGCATTGGGTAAAACAGCGGGTAAAGATCAACAAGTGGATAAATCCACATATCCTGCGTTAATGGGCCTTGATCAAGCGCAAGCATATGCAGAAGAATTACATGCACAAGCACTTCAAGCTTTGGATTATTTTGCAGAAGATGCGGCAGAATTACACAAGATCACGCAGTTTTTATTAAATCGTCAAAGTTAATATGACGTAGTAAAGACATTAGCCCACACATGTAACGTGTTGTGGGCATTTTTATATTTTGTACATTTGGGACAGATGTGAATAAACATCTAAGTAATATCAAAATGGATGACATGATAAAAAACAAAAAAGGACGCTAGGCGTCCTTTTTTGCAGATATTAAAACTTAGAGCTTAAATTTAAGTGCTATTGGTCTTAAATACTTTCTTTATAGATACGATCTGCTTCTTCAAACTTTTCAGTGACTTCAGCAGATGGTGCTTTGCCCATTAAGCTTACAATGATGATTGCAAGTAGTGAGCAGATGAAGCCCGGAATAATTTCATAAACGCCTGTATCGCCCCAGAGGTTTTTCCATAGAATGACCATGACTGCACCAACCACCATACCGGCTAAAGCACCGTTCAATGTCATACGTTTCCAGAACAATGACATGATAATCAGTGGGCCAAATGCAGCACCAAAGCCTGCCCATGCATATGCGACGAGACCAAGGACTTTAGAGTCAGGATTACCCGCCATATAGATCGCAAGCAACGCAATCATTAACACCATGAAACGGCCGACCCAAACCAATTCTTTTTGTGAGGCATTTTTACGTAAGAATGATTTATAAAAGTCTTCAGTTAAGGTACTTGAACAGACTAAAAGCTGACAGCTTAAGGTACTCATGATCGCAGCTAAAATCGCAGCCAATACGATACCTGCCACCCATGGGTTAAATAGAATTTTAGTCAATTCCATAAAGACCGTTTCAGGGTTTGCTGTAACGACACCTGCCAGTTCTGGATGCTGTTGGAAATAAGCAATACCGAAGAAGCCTGCTGCAACTGCGCCACCGAGGCAGAGCGTCATCCATGTCATACCAATACGACGTGCATTGGGAATCGATTTAACAGAATCTGCTGCCATGAAGCGGACTAAGATATGCGGTTGACCAAAATAGCCTAAGCCCCATGCTAATAAAGACATGATTGCGACAAAACTTAAGTCAGCAAATACATCCATGGCTTGAGGGCGTGCCGCTTCCAGTGCCAGAGTGAACTGGGTTAAATCCGAGAACGACAACATGACCACGATAGGTGTCAGCAGCAAGGCAAAAATCATAAAGCCCGCTTGAATGGTATCGGTCCAACTGACAGCAAGGAAGCCACCAATAAACACATAGCTCACTGTTGCGATGGCACTGATCCAAAGCGCAGTGCTATACGACATACCAAACATACTTTCAAATAATCGAGCGCCTGCAACCATGCCTGAAGCACAGTAAATTGCGAAGAAAATCAAAATAATCACAGCAGACACGATACGTAAGATTTTCTTTTGATCGTTAAAACGATTTGAGAAATAGTCAGGTAGGGTCAAGGCATTATTTTGAACTTCGGTATGTACCCGGAGACGACCTGCAACAAGTAGCCAGTTGAGCCAAGCACCGATGATCAGACCAATTGCAATCCACATTTCAGATAAACCTGAAAGGTAAATCGCACCCGGAAGACCCATGAGCAACCAACCACTCATATCTGATGCACCTGCAGAAAGGGCAGTGACAAAGCTCCCTAATCGGCGGCCACCTAAAATGTAGTCAGAAAAGTTACTGGTCGCACGGTATGCAAGTAAACCGATCACGACCATGGCGACAATATAAAAAAGAAAGGTAATTAGGGTGGGATTCAGGGAGCTCATACGGTATCCGCTTTGGCGTTGGACAATTGCGTTTAATTAGGGGACTCAATGGGATTTGCCTACGCCAAGTAGGTGAAATCGAACGATAAGTCCTAAAACGTCAAAAAAATAACGTGAAATTTAAACATAAATTCTCAAACTTTGCCTTCTTTTTTGTTTTGGGCATAAAAATGGGCCGTATGTCACGACCCATTTTAATTAATGCGAAGATTTAGTTATTACGTCCCATCACACCACGAATGGTGTTAAGTACATCCGCAGGTAATACCACAGTTTTGGCATTATTAGATTTAGCCATATCTTGCATGGCTTTAACGTATTGTTCACCCAGTAAGTACGCAACTGGAATTTCTTTATCGCCGACGGCTGAACTCACCATTTCAATTGCACGCTGTGAAGATTCTGCCAGTACCACTTGAGCTTCTGCATCACGACGAGAGGCTTCTAAACGACCATCTGCTTCCAAAATCGCCGCTTGTTTTTCACCGTCTGCCTTGGTCACTGTCGCACGACGTTGACGTTCCGCTGCCGCTTGCTCTTCCATTGCCGCTTGCATGGTATGAGAAGGTTTAATATCTTGAATTTCTACAGTTTTAAGCGTAATACCCCAGTCAGAGATATCATCAGAAATAGCAGCTTTAAGTTTAGCCTTAATATGATCACGCGATGAAAGTGCATCATCGAGGTCCATTTCACCGACAATTGAACGTAAAGAGGTTTGAACTAAGTTTTGAATCGCCCATGTGTAGTTTTCAATACCGTAAACTGCTTTTTCAGGTGTGGTTAAATTGATATAAGCCACAGCATTCATCAGCAGTACCGCGTTGTCACGTGTGATCACTTCCTGAGAGGGAATATCTAAGACGATATCTTTGGTTGTCACTTTATACGCCACTTCATCGACATACGGAATCACAAAGTTCAGTCCCGGATTGAGCGTGGTATGGTATTTACCTAAACGCTGAACAATCCATTTATAACCTTGGGGAACAATACGGACACCTTTAAAAATGGTGACGGCTACAAAAACTAAGAGCGCTAAAAAAACAATAGAAACACCAGACATGTCATTTCTCACTTATTTATGGATTGTCAGTGGGGTGGTTGCTGCTGTGCAGTTGGACGACTAAATCATTGCCTAAAATATCGGTCACGCGAACACGATCACCGACTTGAAGTGCATCTTGGGTACGGCAATGCCATTCGTCTGAACCTAAAACAGGCATCGGGAAGCGAACTTTAACGCTGCCATGATTGAGCTGGGTTTGAATCACCATACCCACTTGGCCAATCGTCGCTTCACGGGACAGACCTGCTTTGGTTTTATCGATGGATAAAGGTTTAATAAATTTGAACCACAAAAATGTGCAGAGCACAGCAAAAATAATCCAAACCACAATTTGGACATTAAAGTCCATGGATGGAAAGATCCAATATAAGATCCCAACCAAAATTGCAGAAACGCCAAACCATAGCGCAGCAAAAGACGGCAAAATTAGTTCAAAAAGCATCAAAGCGACGCCCAATACAAACCAGTGCCAAGGTTCTAAAATAAATTCCATACATCTACTCTTATATAAGGGTGAATTGATATAGATGAACCAGTATCTATATCAATGTAGCAGATGTATAACTCAATGAATATAAAAAAAATCGTTGAATTATATTTTCGCTTTTGGTGCTGGTTTAAAGGCCGCAGGGGACTGTTTAAAGTTATCGATCGCCTTAATAATGCTATTCACTTTGAGCTGTGCGGCTTTTTCACCTTCTAAAATCGTCGCATTGCTCGACTTCAAATCGAGTGTGCCAATATGTCCCACTTTAGGTTGAATCACGAAATTGGCATTTTTCAGTTCTTCATTAATACTTTGTTGTCCCATGATGTTAATGGTTTGATCGAGCAAACCAAACATGCTTACGGCTTTGCTACCATCAGGCCGCGCAGAAATATCCACCGCAATCACAATATCTGCACCCATATCACGTGCGGTTTTCACCGGAATCGGGCTGACTAAACCACCATCGACATATTTCACCCCTGCAATAGTCGCAGGTACAAATACATTCGGAATGCTGCACGATGCACGTACAGCTTGGCCTGCATTACCACGGTTAAATTCAGTTTTACTGCCATTATCCAAACGGGTGGCTACAGCAACAAAGCGCTTTGGAAATTGTTCAATTGATTTATTGCCGACGTTTTTATTAACAAAGTCTTGCAGTTTTTGCCCTTGAATAATGCCTTGGCTATTTAAGGTTAAATCACGAATATCGGACTCTTTAAAGTTTAAGGCCAATTGCTGCATTTGATATGGTGTTTTACCGCTGGCGTACAAGCTACCGACAAAACTACCCGCACTGGTCCCAGTCACAATCTTAGGTTTAATACCATGTGATTCGAGTACTTTAAGCACGCCAATATGAGCAAAACCTTTGGCACCGCCACCACCGAGCGCAATCGCGATCACCGGTTCACGTGCTTTGGCTGGTGTAGGTGTCGTGGTCGCAGGTGTTTTGGTTGCAGAATCACAGCCAGTGAGTGCCAATACAAAGAGGCTAGGAGTCAGGTATTGCAAAAGTTTCATGGGTGAAATCTGATGGTTAAATATACAAAGTGCACATCACATCAAAAAAATAGCCATTTGACTAGGGCTTTTTCCAGTGCTTTTGTAACGGCAATGCCAACCATTCGGGATTTTTCGGGGAAAACTTCCCGTCATATATCTTCAAAATTTTTTCGAGATCAGTTTCAAAATCTCCACTCGGTTCAAAAACACCCAAGCAATGAATGGTTTTCTTTGCATAATCAAAGCTAAACACCACAATAGGTATCTGTGCTTCATAGGCAATATAGTAAAAACCACTCCTGATTTTATCGGCTTTTTTTCGTGTTCCCTCAGGTACCATTCCAATCCAAATTTGATCTGTCGCTTGGACAATCTCAGCAATTTCACGCGTCAGTCCATGTGGATTTTCACGCTGCACTGGGATCACGCCGACCCAATCCAAAAGTGGTTTTAAGGGAGTATCAAAAAGAGTGTTTTTGCCAAAAATGGTTATTTTTATCCCGATTCCAAGCAAGGCGAGAAAACCATGCCATGCATCTATATTAGAAGTATGCGGAGAAATGATTGCCACAGCTTTGGCAAGGTTGGGAAATTCGCCGTCAAATTTCCATCCTTGTGCCAAAAAAAGTTTTTTAAAAATAGCGCGGCTCAGGGGGGAGCCGCGTGATGGAACTTGATCGGGCAAAACTGGAAATAATTGAGTCTTTTGATTCATTGCATATTCTTATATAAGTGAAATCCATTTTCGACGTGATGTACTTTAAAAATACGGCATCAGCATTGACCTTTATCTTAGGTCGATGATTTTTTTAGATCATTGGCAAAATAGCCGTATTTTGACTACTCTAAATGTAACTTCAGCGCATTCAACATTTAGGAACTTATGATCCAGCTTCGTCAGCTCTATCTTTTACTGTTTTCCTTATATTGGGCGCAAGGGTTACCTGTCGGTTTTATGACGCATGCTTTACCAGTGATTTTAAGAGCGCAAGGTGTATCTTTGGCACATATTGGTGGCTTTGGATTACTCATGCTGCCATGGTCGATCAAAGTTTTTTGGGCACCGTGGATTGATCGACATGGTTCAAGGTCCAAAGGGCACTATCGGAGTTGGATTATTCCAATGCAGTTGTTGTCCGTGGTGGTCTTGGTCTTCCTGTCTTTTTTGCCGATCCAAAGCTTGAATGAACCAATGTATTTGCTGCTGTTTTTTGTGGCTTTACTTAGTATGAATTTGGTCGGTGCAACTCAAGATGTTGCAACGGATGGATTGGCTGTCAATATTTTAAAAACTGACCAACAGCACTGGGGCAATACCTTTCAGGTGATTGGTTCAAGACTTGGCTTTATCGTGGGCGGTGGTGCTGTACTTTGGGCCTTGGATTGGTTGGATTGGCAAGCCACCTTTCTGTTTTTAGCGGCATTGGTGTTCATGAATACGATTCCTATTTTTCTCTATCGAGAACCTTCAAAGCCACAGCTCAATATAAAATCCTCTCAAGAGCATGATAACAACCATAAACATACTTCAGGCTTGTTCTACGCCATTCGCCAGTATCTGACTTATTTTACTCAAACTAAAACTCTCACACTGTGGCTCATGATTTTATTGAGTTTTAAGCTTGCAGATGGTCTGGCAGGTCCTCTACTTAAACCGCTGATGGTCGATTTAGGATTGAGTTTTAGTCAAATTGGTCTGTATGTCACCATGTTAGGTGCGGTGGCTGCTTTAATTGGGGCGGGGCTTGCAGGTCTTAGCTTGAAGTATATTTCTCGGGCGCAGGCCTTGGTTTCTTATTCGGTATTGAAAATATTCAGTTTATTGGCCTATGCATGGCTGGCTTTGCAGTTCGAGGCAAAACGGCCCGTCCATGAATGGCTGATCTATGGGATCAATGCTGCCGAAGACATGATTTCAGCCATGCTGCTCGTGATCATGCTGACTTTGGTGATGCAATATAGTCGTAAAGCATTTGCAGCAACGGACTTTACATTTCAGGTTGCCATTATGGCTACGGTGAGTGGGGGGCTGTATAGCATCAGTGGCATAGTGGCCGATCAGTTGGGTTATAGCACTTATTTATTTTGGATCACAGGTTTGGCTGCATTGAGCTTAGTCCCGATTCTATTTTGGGGAAAAGCATCAAAAAATGACCAAAATCACTTCTAAATCATGATTTTGGTTGTTTTTTATCAGCTAAAGCACTAAAAGAGCAATGCAAATATTATTTTAATAATTTTGTAATATGTTTCGCGTGTGTAATATCTGTTACAAAATAATTTAAGGAAAATTTTTGATGAAAACTAAGTTAGCAGCGGCTATCGCATTGAGCCTTTTGGCTGGGTCAACCTTTGCAGCACCAACCTTCTACGGTGAAATTGATGCGTCAGTTGATTATTTACCTGAAGATAATAAAACGGGTGTTTCAGATAAAGATGTCGTTGAAATCAGTTCAAACAGTTCTTTCTTGGGTTTAAAGGGCGATGAAAAACTGACTGACCGTTTAAGCGCAGTTTATGCAATTGAATGGGCATTTAACTCAGACGGCGAAGGCGATGACTGGTCTAAGCGTAACCGCTTCGTTGGTTTGAAAGATGCGAAACTTGGTACATTGAAAGTCGGTGCACACGATACCCCATTAAAACAATTGTCTAGTCCGGTTGATACATTCAATAACTACGTGGGTAACCGTGCTGATGTTACAGGCATCATGACGGGTGAAAATCGTGTAGATAACGTTGTTGTTTATGAATCACCAGCATTTAAAATTGCTGAAGGTGCAATTAAAGTTAATGCATTGCTTGCTACAGGTGAATCTTCAGGAATTAAGAGCGACAATGGTGTAGTAAAAACCGCGGGTCGTGGTCTTGGTGATGCTTGGTCGGCTTCTGTTGTTTATGACAGCCCCGTTGTTGTTGCAGGTTTAGCCTATGACAAAGCCATTCCATCAAATTTTGGTGGCATAGGGATCCTAAATGCTCAAATTCCTGAAGTTACAGGTACGAAAGTTTTTGCGGCAGCCAATACCGTTCGTGCGATCGGTCGTGTAAATCTTGAAGGTGGTTTAGCACTGAAAGCTTTATATCAAACGTCTGAAGTTGAAGAATCATCATATTCTAGCGAAGAGGATGCGATTAAGAATTCATCAAAAGCAGCAAATATTGATGATGCTCAAGGTTGGTTAGTCGGCGCAGAATACAATTTACCATCTGCAAAAGCTTGGACAGTAAAAGCACAATATAGTCAAAATACTACGACCTATAAAGTGGGTGATGATTACGAAGCTCAGCAATTCATTGCAGGTGCGGATTATGCATTTAGCAAACAAGTGAAAGCATATGGCTATGCGGGTTACTTGGCACTTGAACAAGGTCCAGATGAAAGCGAACAACCCGTATTGGGTACAGGTCTAGAATTTAAATTCTAAGACCTTGATTTAAGTTGTTCAAAAGGCGATGTTTTACATCGCCTTTTTTGATTTTTCTTGCTTGGTTTTGATCAATTTTAAGTGATTTTTAAGTTTGAATTTTTAGATTAGGGCATCAAAGATCAATAATTGATGCCCATATGCTTCAGGTCATAGCTAAAATACAGCAAAAAATTCCAAGACTTAGTTTAAGTCAATTTAACCTCGTGCTTGCCTTATGGCTTGGGGTGGTTTTGAACCTCGCGTTTTATCAGCAAATCCAGCAGCTCACACCTTATACGGGTCTGAAGGCCGGACTATTTTTAGCGGCAACCGTACTGGTGGTGGTGGCACTTTATAATGTGCTGATGCAACTTCTGCAATGGCGATGGAATTCAAAACTTTTGGCGAGTGTTTTGCTGATCATTGGTGGCTTGAGTGCCTATTTCGTCAATAGTTTAGGCGTGACCATTACATCTGACCAAGTGCAGAACATGATGCAAACAGATGTAAAGGAAGTGCAGGATTTAATCTCGCCACAATTTTTTATCTGGGTCTTTGGACTGGTTATTTTGCCAGTGCTATTGATCTGGCTTTTGCCACTGCATAAAGAAGCCCTAAGCACGGTCGTAGCCAAAAAGGGTCTACATATAGTGCTATCGCTCATCCTTTTGGGTGCTTTGCTGTTTGTTTATTTTGTCGATTATGCTGCGATCTTTCGTGAGCATCGTGACTTAAAAGGCATGCTCTCACCACAAAACAGTATCGCTTCGACATTTTCCTATTATCACAAAAAAGCACCGAAACAGAATTTGCCATTGCTGAACTATGGTGAAGATGCACATATGGTTGAAAACGTAAGCGCCAAAAGCTTACCAAAATTGATGGTCTTAGTGGTTGGTGAAACTGCGCGCGCGGAAAGTTTTTCACTGAATGGTTATGCTAAAAATACCAATCCTGAACTCAGTCAGCAAAATATTATCGATTTTAGCCAAGTCAGCTCATGTGGCACCGCAACCGCTGTGTCTGTTCCTTGTATGTTCTCGGGTATGCCGAGAACCGAATATGATGAACAGCTTGCAAGTCATCGCGAAGGTTTACTCGATATTGCACAGCGTGCAGGCTATAAGGTGACGTGGCTAGATAATAATTCAGGCTGTAAGGGCACATGCACACGTGTTGAAAAATATGAATTTCCTGAAGCGCTGAAGAAAAAGTGGTGTGATGCCGATGGCGAATGTCATGATGAAATCTTAGTGGATGGTTTGAAGGCATATTTGGCTTCGATTCCCAAAGCAGATCACACACCTCGTTTAATTGTGTTACACCAAATGGGCAGTCATGGCCCTGCTTATTTCAAACGAAGTACCGCAGCGTTTCAAAAATTTAAGCCAACCTGTAATAGCAATGCCATACAGGGATGTAGCTCGACGGAATTAATAAATAGTTATGACAACAGTATTATCTATACCGACCATGTGCTGAGTGAATTGATTAACACCTTAAAAGTGACTGACAACTATCAAACAGGACTGTGGTATTTGTCTGATCATGGTGAGTCGACAGGTGAGCATGGCTTATATTTACATGGTTCTCCATACGCAATTGCACCGTCACAGCAAACCCATGTACCGATGTTGATGTGGTTTTCACCGGCGTGGCAAAAAAATAATTCAGCGCAATATACTTGTTTAATGGCACAAAAAAGCCAAAAATTAAGTCAGGATAATCTATTTCCATCGCTATTAAGTTTGCTCGATGTGCAGACTCAAGTGATTGATGAAAAAAACAATATGTTGCAACAATGTACTTCAGTACAGCGCAGGACTTAAGCCCATGCACAAAATACTTATTATTGAAGATGATTTCATGATTGCCGAATCGACTAAAACCTTGTTGAACTATCAACAGTTTGAAGTCGAGTGGGTGAATAATGGTATCGATGGCTTAAAGCTCATAATGCAAGGGGGGATTGATATCGTCTTGCTAGATCTGGGTTTGCCGATGATGGATGGTATGCAAGTCCTGAAACAAATTCGTCAAATGCAGCCTAAATTGCCAGTGTTAATCATCTCGGCACGGGATCAACTACAAAATCGTGTAGATGGTTTAAACCATGGGGCAGATGACTATCTGATCAAGCCTTATGAGTTTGATGAATTACTTGCACGGATTCATGCGCTTCTTCGACGCACAGGGCTGAGTTCAGTCGAAGCACCACAGAAAATTTTAAAACATGGTGAATTGATTTTAGATATTGAGCAGCATCTTGCACGCTATAAGGGTCAATATGTCGATTTATCTAACCGTGAATGGGCCATATTGATTCCATTGGTGACACATCCGAATAAGATTTTTTCTAAAGCCAATTTAGAAGATAAGCTTTACGATTTTGATAGTGATATCAGCAGTAATACTATTGAAGTGTATGTGCATCATCTCAGAACAAAATTAGACAAAGATTTTATTCGCACCATTCGTGGTTTAGGTTATCGACTCGGTTAAGGCAAAGGAATTATCAACCATGCACCAGCCTTATTCTCTGAAAAAGAGACTAATTATTTATGTGTCTGTTTTCAGTATGCTTTTGGGCTGTCTTTTGGTGTTTTCAGCATATCGAATTGCGCTTGAAGAAATTAATGAAATTTTAGATGCGCAAATGCAAAATTTGGCGGAACGTGTTGCAGAGCATGATCCGCAGCCCATTCGCAGTGAATTTGATCAACATAAGCATTATCACGAAGAAGATTTATTTGTTGATGTGTGGACCTATCAATCCAATGCACATCAAACCCATCAATTAAAATTATTGGTCGCGCCTCAGCCCAAAGCCGGTTTTTATACCCACAGTACCCAACAGGATGAGTGGCATACCTATATTTTGCCACTCACAGATCGGCAAATTCAGGTCAGTCAGCAAGAGTCGGTTCGGCAGCATCTTGCAGCAGAATTGGCCAGTAGTATGTTTATTCCCTATTTGGTTTTTATACCTTTTGCATTAATCGCTTTGGGATGGTTGATTCAACGCAGCTTAAACCCACTGGAAAAATTTAAAAAAGAACTGGCAAAAAGGGATGCCTTTGAACTTTCTCCAATCTCTCAAATGCCGTATCCAGAGGAAATTGCACCAACCATTATTGAAATGAACCAGTTGTTTGAACGAATTTCGTTGTCGCAGCAGGAACAACGCCAGTTTATTGCCGACGCAGCGCATGAGTTACGGACCCCGATTACCGCACTGAATTTGCAAATGCAGATTTTGCTACAAAAATTTCCACAAGATGACGCTCTACAAAATTTGAGTAAAGGTTTAATTCGTATTCAGCATTTGGTCAGTCAATTATTGAGTTTGGCAAAACAAGATGCCTCGGTCTTTGAACTTGAGCGCAAACAACATTTTGATCTTAAGCAAGTCGCAACCAATTGCGTGGAGCAACTGGTACATTTGGCTATGCAAAAAGATATTGACCTTGGCATGGAGCAACAACAAAGCATTGCCTTATATAGTCTTGAGCCAACGGTACATTCAATCATTTTTAATTTGATTGATAATGCCATTAAATATACCCCTGCACAGGGCATGATTAATGTCTCCGTCTTTGAACATGCGGGGCAGGCGGTTGTACAGGTTGAAGATAGTGGGCCTGGCATCGACCCAGCTTTATATGAGCAAATTCGAAAACGCTTTTATCGAATTTATAATCATGAAGAAATTGGAAGTGGTTTAGGGCTGGCAATTGTAGATAAAGCCGCAAAACATATCGGTGCGGAATTGGAGTTTTCTAAAAGTGAAACATTGGGTGGTCTGAATGTGAGTTTACAGATCCCATTGAGTGAATCATGAGTGACTCAATCATTTTCAAATCAAGGTCAATTCAGGGATTTAATTAGATCCATGTAAATGCTTTGCTCTTTTGCTGAGTAGTTGATGCATTGAAATGGCGAGAAAACAACACATACATGACACAATTAAATGCCCAAATGATCCATGCTGTCCAAAGGTTATGACTCAGAAAATGCGCACCCCGCATCATTTGCGCCCAGCCAAAAGCAAAGCCTAAAATCAGCCCAGCAGATAAAAAGAAGTAAGCACCGGCAGGTCGATGTATGCGATAAACAAAATATCCTGTGATTAAGGCAAAACCAGTCGCAGCATGGCCACCAGGGAAACAGTGTCCTTGGCGTGCAGAAAAATCCCAAGAAAAGCCATGGGCTGTAGCGACTGTCATATTCCAAGGGCAGGCATGCGCAGATTGTGATTTGAGCAACCCAATGACTGCCGTGCTGAGTAGAGCAACCACGAAAAAATAACCAAATTCAAACTTGCGAGCTTTCAGATGTGGATATTTAAAACTGCATATCCATGCTGCGATATAGAGAACATACACACCTATGACGATATTCTTGATATAGCGATGGTTCAGCACCGCAAGTGCCCAATCATTACGATGAGGAAAACCACCATGTAGGTCGACCCAAGGCTGAATAAAAGCTTGGTCGAGCGAACCACCGACGGGAAAAACATAAAGGAGGCCAACCATACTGAGCGTGAGCAGCAGGGCTTGTCGCAATAAAAAGGTACTGTTCGAGAGCATAAGTCGTGTGATGTGCTGAAATTATTTTGTTTGAATGCTGCTATTTGAAACCACGAAACTTAAATCAGACTTAATCGGCTATTTGAACTGTATCGATATCGATAGCGAAGAAGGTGCATAAAGCAAAACGGGCATTGTGTTAAAGTTTTTGAAAACTCAGTAATAAAGATTTATGAGCATACGTGCAGTCCTTTTTGATTTAGATAATACTTTGACTCATCGAGATCACAGCGTTCAGGCCTATACGCAGTATTTAGCCGAGTCTTATCAGTCGACGCTGGTGGAGGTAGACCTTGTACAGATTAAACGTATTATTAATCGTATAGATAATGGGGGATATCCGAAAAAAGAACTCCTTACTCATCCGAGTATTGGGGCATCTGTCGCTTATGCTCTACAAACGGAGCTGGATTGGATACATCAACCCGATTTTGATGAGCTCACACAATTTTGGTTTCAGCACTTTGGTCAGTTCGCCGTGGCGATGCCGGGAGCATTGACCTTGCTGCAGCAACTAAAACAGCAGCAGTATAAACTGGCGGTGGTGTCGAATGGTGGACATGCCACACGCCTGAATATTTTGAATGGACTAGGTTTTGCATCGTATTTTGATCAGATCATCAGCTCGGAAAGTGCAGACATCAGTAAGCCCAAAGTTGAAATATTTCAGTACAGTTGTCGTGAGTTGGGCGTGACGGAAACCGAGTGTTTATTTATTGGTGATCATCCTGTCAATGATATTTACGGTGCGAGCCAAGCAGGGATGTCTGCTGTATTGCTTGAAGGCTTTCATACTTTAAGTGCTGAACAACAGCACAGCATTCCGAATAAAATTCAGCATTTGGATCAGGTCTTAGATTTTCTAAAATAAGGTGATTTAAACTCAAGCTTTAAGCGAAGTTTAGGGTAAAAAAAGCGGCATAAATGCCGTTTTAGATTGTGTTGTTTAGAACATGTTTTCTTCAGAGTTTGCCGAAATACGGTGAATACTTAAGTCTGCACCTCGGAATTCTTCTTCTTGATCTAGGCGAATGCCCATCGTTACTTTGAGTAGACCATAAACGATGAATCCACCTGCCAATGCAATCACGATCGCGAGCAGCGTACCGATACATTGAGAGATCAATGAAATACCGCCTAAACCGCCCAACCATTTTTGTCCAAATACGCCCACTGCAATACCACCGAAAGCACCACAAACACCGTGTAGTGGCCATACGCCAAGTACATCATCGACTTTGAGTTTGTTTTGAGTGTATGTAAATAGTTTGACAAAGATCAGACCTGCGATAGCGCCGATAATCAACGCACCGACAGGATGAACCACATCTGAGCCTGCACAGATTGCTACCAAACCTGCTAATGGGCCATTGTGTAAGAAACCGGGGTCATTTTTACCCATAAAGTTTGCTGCAAGCGTGCCGCCCACCATTGCCATGAGAGAGTTAATTGCAACCAGTCCTGAAATGGCATCCAAACGTTGCGCACTCATCACGTTAAAGCCAAACCAGCCGACGATTAAAATCCAAGAACCTAAGGCAAGGAATGGAATACTTGAAGGGGGGTGAGCGCTGATACGACCGTCTTTTTTATAGCGTCCATGACGTGCGCCAAGTAAAAGTACTGCAGCTAAAGCGATCCAACCGCCCATCGCATGTACCACGACCGAACCTGCAAAATCATGAAATGCTGCGCCAAATGTGCGTTCTAACCATGCTTGTAGCCCAAAATTACCATTCCATGCCATGCCTTCAAAGAATGGATAGACCAAAGCGACCAATAATAATGTGGCAATCGCTTGAGTCCGCATTTTTGCACGTTCAGCAATACCACCTGAAATAATCGCTGGAATGGCTGCGGCAAAAGTCAGCAGGAAGAAACAACGCATTAAGTTGTAGCCATGATCGGCTGCTAAAGTGTCCCCAATATGAAAAAAGTGCTGACCATAAGAGATGTAATAACCCACAAAAAAGTATGCAATTGCGGAAATAGAAAAGTCAGTCAAAATTTTACTCAGCGCATTGACCTGATTTTTATGTCGTACTGTACCCAATTCTAAAAATGCAAAGCCAGCATGCATGGCAAGAACCAAGACTGCACCAAGAAGGAGAAAGAGGAGATCTACATTTTGCATAAGGTGTTCCAGTTTAGTGCGCTAGTTCACGAAAAGAAGTTCAGTATATCGAGCGGAATAATTTCGAAAAGAGGAGTGAGAGAGGGAAATTTTGATTAAAAAAACTAAAAAATGTAGAAGACTCGATATAAAGCAAAGACTTGCATGAGTAGGACAACAATGCACTAAAATAGTGCAATGGTGATTTGCAATGAGAAAATTAAATGAATGATTATTAAGTGAAAAACTATGTTTTTTGAATCTGTTTAAAAAATGAAAAACAAATAGCGCCATTTCTGAGTTAATTCAGGGCAATTCATTATTTTGTATTTTTATCTGATTGATAGATGTTAGTGCGAGAATGAAACTGAAAATTGACGAATGATACATTTTTGGGAGTCTGTCTGAGCATCTTGGGGGCATTAAAAGTTGAAAGCTGGATGTCTCACCTGAACTGAAATAATGCACATATATTAGCCAATGAAATCTCTGCTGCTGCACTTTTAGATGGCGAAATTAACATTCAAGGGGGTGATCTGTGGTGATGGTTGTTGGTGACTGTATTTGATGACGTGTTCAATTGAAGAGGTACAGAATTTTTAAGTTTAAGCGTTGAATGCTTAAGCTAAACGCTGTGTATTAATCGCTTCAGCCCAGTCACAACATCCACAGCGAGGGCAGGCATCCTGAGCACCGTGAATGTACATGGTTTTGCCACAGTGTGTACAGGCATACAGATGATGCATTTTGATATCGCGAACCGCTTTATAGGGTTTCGGAAATAGCGGCAGTCCATAACGCACATGTTCAGGTGGATAAAACAAAATACTAAATTTGCCATCACTTTCTAATAAGCCAACTCGAACTTGTCCAAGATGCTCAACATTTTGCTGACGCATTTCAGAGAAGAATTCATCATGTGACATTTTACCTTGTTTAATCTTTTCTAAGACCAATTCACCATCTTCCACAATGTAGAGGGCTTTGCCTTCAATTAAATCTTCAAAGGGTTGGTATTTCATCATGAGCCAAGTGATTACGCGGTATAAACCAATCACCACCGTCATCACAATGAGAGCTTGCAAGAGGGGGAGTTCCTCTTCAAACATCGGGTCGCCTGCAATTGAACCCAAAGCAAGGAGTATCGCAACTTCAAAGATTGATAACTGACGCACCCCGCGTTTGCCTGTTAGGCGTAAGAATATGATGATTAAAACGAACATAATGACGCTACGTAAAATCACTTCGGCAGCAAAAGTCCATGTGGTGTCATGGATGAAAATTTGAGTGAAATCCATGTCTCATCCTTTTTTATCATTATATGTTTTAACTTAGCAAAGCGCTGGGCGATAAAGCAGCTCAATTGTGTTAATTTTTAAGCATTATTTGAAAATGGATTACATGCTAACGGTATTGTATGCATGAGATATTTGATGAAAAAAGTGCTTTAAAATAGTCATAAAAAAAGCACCGACGAATCGATGCTTTTGATGTGGGTTGGCAATGTTTTAAGATGTTCAGTTATTTAATATGTTCCGCAATATCTGTAAAGATTACACCTAAACCATGTGCGCCAGCATCTGGATAGCCAAGACTGCGGTCACCCACAGTTCCCGCACGCCCCATACGCGCCACGATTTCTTTGGTATTTTCAGCACCTTGAACAGCCGCTTTTGCACCAAGTACAAAGTTTTCTTTAAATGATTTATCGGTATGGGCAGACCAAGAATCTGCGCATGGCACTAAGGCATCAATGAGGGTTTTATCGCCCACCACTGCGCCACGTCCAAATGAACGCTCACCTGTGGTTTGAATGCCTTTGACCGCTGCTTGCAGCATCTCTGCAAAATCTGCGGTAGTTAAAACTGATTTGCCTTGAATTGATTTCGCTGCTGCACGGAATGCTGAACCCCAGATTGGGCCAGACGCACCACCACAGTGTTCCATAATGATCATTGAGCAGTTCAGCATGAATTTATCCATCTGCTGAGCTTGGATCAGACTTTGCCATTCGCGTTTTAATTGCTTGAAGCCTTTCGCCACGCTCATACCGAAGTCGCCGTCACCTGCATGGGCATCCAATTCACAGAATGGCACTTCATTTCTAATGATACAGGCAGACATGACATCGACCACATAGCGCATGTTTTCGATGGTGAATTGCTCATTGCTGATCACCGCATGTTCAGGCTGCGTTTCAACTTGGGTGTTCACCACAGCTTCGGTAGCAGCATTTTTAGTTGCAAAAGTTAAAGGCTGTGCTGCTGAACCATCCATTTTAAATGCAGGGGTGTTGGCTGCTGCATCGAGGTAAGTTTTCAATTCATCATCGACAGCAAGCAAGGACACAGATGCACCATTCATGTCGATACTGGTCATATAGTTGCCGACAAATGTGCGGTAAATTTTGATACCTTTACGTGCGAGGTGTTCGCATACATCATGGTTAAAGACATACAACTCTTGCAGCGGTGTGCTACCAAAGCCATTGACCAAGACTGCAACTTCTTTCATGTCTGGGCGGTCAAGGAACAGGTCATCCACGATGCGCTGTGCCATTTTTTTGGATGGCAAGATTTTTTCACGACGGATGCCGGGTTCACCGTGAATGCCGACGCCATATTCCATTTCGTCATCAGCCAAAGTAAACGTTGGCGTGCCTTTGGCTGGAACAGTACATGAGCTATAAGCAAAACCAAGGCTAATGACGTTGTCCGCAGCTTTTTGAGCAATCGCTTTTACGTCTGCAAGTTCTAAGCCTTTTGATGCTGCTGCGCCTGCAATCTTATGTACAAATACTGTGCCTGCAACACCACGACGACCGACTGTATATAGGCTGTCTTTAACCGCAATGTCATCTGCCACTTTTACATAGTCAACTTTAATGCCGTCTTCAGTTGCAAGGGCTGCGCCATTCTGGAAATTCATCATATCGCCAGAATAGTTTTTGATGATCATCAACACGCCTTTGTCGGTTGCGACGTGTTGTAAGGCTTTATAGACCTGAATTTGCGATGGAGATGCAAACACGTCCCCACATACGGCAGCGTCTAACATGCCTGTACCGACAAAGCCTGCATGAGCAGGTTCGTGACCGCTACCACCACCACTGATCAATGCCACGTTATTGTGTTTTTCTTTACGTGAAATGATTTTGTGTGACTCGTTAAATGCGAGTTCTGGGTGGGCAAGAACAAAGCCTTTGCACATTTCAATTACGATGTTTTCTGCACCGTTCATGAGTTTTTTCATGGATGTACCAATCTGTATTTATAGGGGAGAGTTCTAAGTTTTAATTATTCAGGAATTTGAAGTTTTTTGCTGATTAAATAATGTAAAAACGGATGGTTTGGAAAGTATAGATTGAGCTTTTGAAACTTTACCTCTCCCTAACCCTTACTTTCATTTTGTTTTAAATCAAAGCTTAAAGGTTATTATAGGGGTAATATCCATTAATAAATTCATAAAGTTTTTAATTCACAATGAAAGCTCCCTCTCACTCTGGGATGAGACGCATTGCTTAGCAAGGGGGAGGAGGAATGGGTAGGTGCTAGGACGGATTGATGAGTGGTCTTTTAGCGTTTTTTGAAATTTCCTATAAAGGAATCCCAATACATCTGATTTAGTGAGATTCTCATTCTTTAAGACATGTCTATTGTTTTACTAGGATAGATTATTTTTTAATTAAGTTTTTGTTGAAATGGATATCAGTCAAAAAATAATAACCAAATCTATCTGAATAATTTTCTGCATAGGTTAAACAAACTGATTGTGGTGGATTTTCCAAATATTCAAAATGGCTTCCAGTCATAGAAATTTGATCTGATTCAGGGAAACTAAGATTTTTACCATCTAACATTGTGAAATGGAAAATAATTTGTTGCCATGAGTTGCGATGACTTCCTCGCAGAATTGTTGAATGACCTGTATATGTGCCGCATTTTTTGACTTTATGGTTTGATTGCATGGCATCATTAATTTTTTGCGTACGAAAATGATCAATAATAAGTGATCCCATGTGTGCAAAGCATGACATAAAAATGATAATCCAGATTAGTGAATGTGTGTATTTCCATACAAAAACGGATCCTATTAAACACACAATACCAAAGCTTATTTCCATAATCATTTCGAGCCACCAACTATTCACAAAATTAAAAAAAGTTCATTTTATTTTTAAAGGCTAAAGGTAGGGGGCTATTATTCTAACTGATTTAATTGCTTGATTCTCTGGTCAATAAGATCAGCATTGCATGATAGATTGATTAACTTAGATCCTGCACCTTGTACACTGCTAGATAGATAAGATACGAGTTCATCACAATGACTATTTTTATATAACAACCAATTCTTTTGAGAGGTTTCTAAAATTTTCTTACCTTCCTCATCCATAGTGTTATAAAGCTTTTGATAAGTTTGGTTGAGCTTGGTTTTATTAGATTTTAATTCTTTTTCATAACAGGCAATTTCATCATAAACATTACTAGCTTTACATTTTGCAAAAGTAAAAGATGAAATAAAAGGTAAAACTAAAAGTAAGAATATTTTTTTCATTTTATAAAATTCGTTTATGTGTTTTTAAGATTTTTGATTATAAATAAAAAAACCCCTCATTCGAGGGGATTTTTTCAAACTAATTATTGAACCGAATCATCCAAATTCGGTGCTAACCAACGCTTCGCCTCATCTAACGTCCAGCCTTTACGTTTTGCATAATCCTCAAGCTGATCGCCTGCGATTTTACCTACGTTAAAGTATTGGCTTTCAGGGTTTGCATAATAGAAACCGCTGACAGATGAAGGCGGCCACATTGCAAAGCTAGTGGTCAATTGCGTACCAATCTTGTCAGTAGAACCTAACCAGTCAAACAACGGCGCTTTTTCAGAATGCTCAGGGCAAGCAGGGTAGCCCGGTGCAGGACGGATGCCCACATACTTCTCTTTAATCAATTCTTCATTGCTTAACGTTTCAGACGCTTGGTTGCCCCAGAACTCTTTACGGATACGTTCATGCAAATGCTCCGCAAACGCTTCTGCAAAACGGTCACCTAAAGATTGCGCAAGAATTGCAGAATAGTCATCGCCTTTGGCTTTGTACTCATTTGCCATTTCTTCTGCACCAAAGATCGATACAGTGAAACCGCCCAAGTAGTCATCAACATTCGCATCGGCAGGCGCAATAAAGTCCGCCAATGACAAGTTCGGCTTGCCTGTAACTTTGTCAGACTGCTGACGGATATGCTCAAAAGTATGCGTCACTGTTTTTGCAGTTTCATCAAACACTTGAACCGTGTCTGCACCTGAACGGGCAGCAGGGTAAATACCAAAGACAGCGCGTGCATCAAAACGTTTGTTATCAATGATGTCTTTCAGCATGGTCTGCGCTTGTTCATACAAGTCAGTGGCAGCTTCACCCACCACTTCATCAGTCAGAATCGCAGGGAATTTACCCGCCAAGCTCCAAGAAATAAAGAATGGTGTCCAGTCGAAGTATTCAACCAACGTTTCCAATGGATAATTGGTCAGCGTTTGCGTACCAATAAAGTTTGGTTTCACAGGCGCATTGGCTGCAAAATCAATTTTCAAACCATTTTCAATTGATTCAGCATAAGTCAGCTTGGCTGCTTTTGGCTGTTTGTTGGCAATACGCTCACGGACTTTTTCATATTCAGCACGTGTGTCTTCAACAAATTTAGGCTTCATTTCTTTAGAAAGTAAAGTTGTTGCTACACCCACCGCACGCGATGCATCGGCAACATAAATGACTGCATCATTTGAATATTGCGGATCAATTTTCACTGCCGTATGCGCTTTAGAAGTGGTTGCACCGCCAATCATCAATGGAACATTAAAGCCTTTGCGCTGCATTTCTTTCGCAACAAAAACCATTTCATCCAGTGACGGCGTAATCAGGCCAGATAGACCAATAATGTCGACTTTCTCATCAATGGCAGTTTGCAGAATCTTCTCGCAAGGCACCATCACGCCAAGGTCGATGATGTCATAACCATTACAGCCAAGTACTACGCCCACGATATTTTTACCAATGTCATGTACGTCACCTTTCACGGTTGCCATCAGGACTTTACCCTTAGATTGGCCAGCTGTTTTTTCCGCTTCAATGAACGGATTCAGCCAAGCTACAGCCTGTTTCATGACACGTGCAGATTTCACCACTTGCGGCAGGAACATTTTGCCTGAACCGAACAAATCACCTACCACATTCATGCCGTCCATCAGCGGGCCTTCAATCACATCTAAAGGACGAGCTGATTTTAAACGCGCTTCTTCAGTATCTTCATCAATGAACGTTGTGATACCTTTCACCAAAGCATGCTCAAGACGTTTTTCAACTGGAAGTTCACGCCATTCCAAGTTTTCAACTTGTTTTTGTGCAGCGCCTTGACCACGGTATTTTTCAGCAACTTCAAGCAGCTTTTCTGTTGCTTCTTGATGGCTTTCACCTTGGTTTTGGTTCAAGATCACATCTTCAACCGCAGCTTTCAGTTCAGCATCAATATCATCATAAATCGCCATTTGACCTGCGTTGACAATACCCATAGTCATGCCTTGCTGAATGGCATGGTATAAGAACACTGAGTGAATCGCTTCACGTACAGGCTCGTTACCGCGGAATGAGAATGATACGTTAGACACACCGCCTGAAATCATCGCATGCGGCAAGTTTTGCTTAATCCAGCCAGTCGCTTCAATGAAGTCCACAGCATAGTTGTTGTGTTCTTCGATACCTGTTGCGACTGCAAATACGTTCGGGTCAAAAATGATGTCTTCAGCAGGGAAGCCCACTTCATTGACCAATACATCATAAGAACGCTTACAGATTTCTTTTTTACGTGCAGCAGTGTCGGCCTGACCATTTTCGTCAAAGGCCATCACAATTACGGCAGCGCCATACTGACGGCACAAACGCGCTTTTGCAACGAACTCGTCATAGCCTTCTTTTAAGGAAATCGAGTTAACAACCGCTTTACCTTGTACACATTTTAAGCCCGCTTCAATGATTTCCCATTTAGATGAGTCAATCATGATCGGCACACGTGAAATTTCAGGTTCAGAGGCTACAAGATTCAGGAAGTGCACCATTGCGCCTTCTGAATCCAGCATGCCTTCATCCATGTTGATGTCGATAATCTGAGCACCGGCTTCAACTTGCTGCTGTGCAACTTCTAAAGCTTCGGCAAAGTTTTCTTCACGGATTAAACGTAGGAATTTTTTAGAACCTGTCACGTTGGTACGTTCACCGACGTTTACAAACAGCGAATCTTCTGTAATGTTGAACGGCTCTAAACCGCTCAGACGGCAAGCGGGTTTGGTTTCTGGCACTTGGCGCGGCGCAATGTCTTTTACGGCATTGGCAATAGCACGGATGTGATCCGGCGTTGTACCGCAGCAGCCGCCAGTGATGTTAATCAGGCCGCTTTCTGCAAATTCTTTAATAAATGCAGCGGTTTGTTCAGGGGTTTCATCATAACCGCCGAAGGCATTTGGTAAGCCAGCGTTCGGATGCGCCGAAACAAAAGTATCAGCAACGTCAGCAATGGTTTTTACATGTGGACGCATGGCATCTGCACCGAGGGCACAGTTAAAGCCAATAGACAATAAGTCACCATGACGCACAGAGTTCCAGAACGCTTCAGCAGTTTGGCCAGTTAAAGTTCGGCCAGAGGCATCGGTAATCGTGCCTGAAATCATCAATGGCAATTCATAGCCAAGCTGATTAAACACTTCTTTTACTGCAAAAATGGCAGCTTTACAGTTCAAAGTATCGAATACAGTTTCAATGAGCAGAATATCGGCACCGCCTTCAATCAGGGCATGCGCAGCTTCAATATAGTTTTCTTTAAGCTCATCAAAAGTAATATTACGGAATGCAGGGTCATTTACATTTGGCGAGATTGAGCAAGTACGTGAAGTTGGCCCAAGCACACCAGCCACAAAACGTGGTTTTTCAGGTGTTGAGTATTTTTCACAAGCGGCTTTGGCAATACGCGCTGCTTCACGGTTGATCTCTGATACCAAATCTTCCATGTGGTAGTCAGACATTGAAACTTTAGTGCCGTTAAAGCTGTTGGTTTCAATGATGTCTGCGCCAGCATCGAGGTAGGCTTCATGAATGCCTTGAATAATTTGCGGTTGAGTCAACACCAATAGGTCATTATTGCCTTTGAGGTCAGATGCCCAATCTGCAAAACGCTCACCACGGTAGTCAGCTTCTTCGAGTTTATGACGCTGAATCATGGTGCCCATTGCACCGTCGATAATCAGAATCCGTTGAGCGAGCAGCTCTTTTAGGGTGGCAAGCGTGGACATAAATAACCCCAATCCGATGGAATATAAAATCGGCAAATATATTAACAGAATTCATTGCAGTTTTATTGATATTCAATCATCTTCACAGTGCGCAATTATTAGCTTGTTGAATTAATGAGCAATATTGCAACTTGCTAATTTCATATTCCAATTTCATATAAATGTATGGAAAGCTTCATGAATTTGTCATATTGCTCAGGCAAGATTAAAAAACATCCAGCAGGGCTATGCAAAATGACAAAAAAACATGACAGATGAAATATAAGTTGAAATATTGGGTTTCAAAGAAAATAAAGTTTAAATACGCAGATTAAATAACTGATTTACTTTATGAAAGTAGAGTAGGGAAGTCGGTTTTTAACACTTAAAAAAAAACAAATAAAGCATGAAAAATTGCTTTATATGACACCGCTTTGTCATATAATTGTCATAATTAAATTGAACAATATGGGGATTTTAAAATCCTCTATTCCTGCCTGCATGAATTCTAAACAAACTCCCGTAGATTCAGCGCACACGTCGACTCCTCAAAAGTCCACGAATGTTCATGTGCCTACACCGAAATTCTTTATGCCGGTATTTTTAACGCTGATTATTTCAACGTTGATATATATTGGTTTTCAGGTGACTGCCGATTTAGCGCATGTTCCGCCTTTAAGTCTTTATTCAATGATTTTATTGGGCACAGCCTTATTCATCGCACTTGGCTTTGAATTTGTAAATGGTTTCCATGACACTGCAAATGCAGTAGCAACAGTGATTTATACCAACGCCTTGTCAGCACCAGTTGCAGTAATGTGGGCGGGTTTCTGTAACTTTCTGGGTGTAATGGTTGCCAGTGGTGCAGTCGCTTACGGCATTATTGCTTTATTACCTGTTGAATTGATTATGAACGTTGGTTCAGGTGCAGGTTTTGCCATGGTTTTCGCAATGCTGATCGCAGCGATTTTGTGGAATTTAGGAACTTGGTTCTTAGGCATCCCTGCGTCTAGTTCGCATACTTTGATTGGTTCTATTCTTGGCGTTGGCATCATGAACTACCTGTTAAATGCAGGCGGTGGTGCGAGCGGTGTAGATATGGAGCAGGTGCTTAAAGTCGGTAAGGCGTTATTGTTCTCGCCACTGATTGGTTTTGCATTTGCGGCTCTCGTTTTCTTGTTGGTGAAGCGTATTTTCCGCAAACAGCTTGAACTGTTTCAACCACCAGAAGGCAATAAGCCGCCACCACCATTGATTCGTGCAATTTTGATCTTTACCTGTACAGGTGTAAGTTTTGCGCACGGTTCAAATGATGGTCAAAAAGGTATGGGTCTGATCATGCTGATTTTGATCGGATGTGTGCCATTGGCTTATTCATTGAATAAGAACTTAGATAATCAACATATTCAATCTTTCCATCAGTTATCTGCTCAAACTGCGACTGCGATCTATGCAGAGCATAATGACATTCCTGATGCAAAAGCACGTGATGTACTCACCAAATACATTCAAACCAAAGAAGTCAGTCCAGAAGTTGTGCCAGCTTTGGCAAGTTTGACGGATCATTTAGGTGAGCGAGTTGCACAGTATGGCGACTTAAAAGATATTCCTGAACAAGAAGTATCTTCGATTCGTAATGATATGTACTTAAGTACCACTGCTTTTAAACGTCTAGATAAAGCTGAACAACTACCAGCAATGGCAGAAGCTGAACAAAAGACAGTGAAGGAATATCGTAGTCACTTAGATTCGTTCTTACAGTACATTCCAACATGGGTAAAAGTCGCTGTTGCATTGGCACTGGGTCTTGGAACCATGGTGGGTTGGAAACGTATTGTCGTGACTGTAGGTGAGCGTATTGGTAAAAACCACATGACCTATGGTCAGGGCATGTCTGCCGAGCTTGTTGCTATGTCAACGATTGCTGCTGCAGATGGTTTTGGTATGCCAGTATCGACGACACACGTACTTAACTCTGCGGTTGCAGGTACTATGGTCGCGAATAAATCGGGTCTGAACTTTGCAACAGTGAAAACCATTCTATCGGCTTGGGTCTTTACTTTACCTGCAACGATCTGTCTATCAGGCTGCTTGTACTGGTTATTCTTGAAAGTGTTCTAAGCAACTCAAATTCCAGATATAAAAAAACGCTGCTTCGGCAGCGTTTTTTTATGGCTGTATCTCAGACATCACCGATTTTAATGGGATGACTGAGAGCTGAATTAGAACAATCAAACTAGCGAGTTGAAACTTTGCAAAGTTCAACACTTATTTGAACCAATGCAATTACGCTTTTTTAAACAGTCCCAATACTTTTTTCACGGGCAGTTTTTCTTCAGCAAAACCATACAGCGCTGCAAAAGGTAAGGCTGTACGCGCCAAATAAGCCACACGCCATAAGCCACCATGGTTGGCACCATGCATCAAGAGTTCTAATGGATGGTCTAGCGTTGTTTCAGGGTTAGCAACCGATTGAGGGTTTCTCAAGTCATGAATCCATAAAGCCGCCATGAGTGCATTGGTGGTTTCAGGTTGAAAGGATTCCACATCAAATAAACTCGCACCATTAAATGCGGCCTTTAATAATGGATTCTTCGTCACTGAGCGGGTCGTGGTGGATGGCGCAATATTGATACTAACCCGCTGACCATTTTGACGTGCCACAGTTGCGCGCCATTGTTGGATACGTTTTGCCAGTGCGTAGTTTGGACCTTGTTCCACCACCAGACAGTCAGCAATACCATAGGATTTTCCATTGTCTGCTGTGGTGGTTTGCTCATTATTTTGCTTAAAGAAATGCTGACCTGTGACTTTGGCAATGCTTTGCGTCAATAGCTTTTGTGCAGACGCACGGTTTTGGAATTTGGCTTGCGCAGCCGTAACAATCTCTTCTGGAACCGCAAAGACATCGGTTGGAGTACACATAAACATCAAGCTGGTGTCGGCTTTTTGTTGGCTGACATAGGCCATGATGCTGTCCATTGCCATTGCAACACGAACATGCTTTTCACCATCTAAATAGGCAATTGCAGCCAGATCAAGTTGATGTTCACTTTGTGCAAGCCACTGTGCAATTTCAGGAATGTGTGTCAGTAAATTGGCGCCCAATTTGTGTTTTAGTTCTTGAATGGGCATGTCTTCATGCACAGTGTCGAGACTCGGTGCATATAAAGTGGCATTACCAGCTTGAACAATGCTTAAGATTCGATCCCAAACACGTTCATTATTGAGGTCGATTGCCACAATATTGGCTTTCCATTTTGCTAACCACGTCAGTGGGCCAGCTTCGGAAGCAGCACCAAAAAGCACCATAGTCCGATCTGACAAATCGAACCATTCTGGGTGGGCAATGGCTTCACGTAATGCGTCGGCATGACTGGCTTCAATGATGCCAGCATCTTGCCATTTTTGAATCTGAGCCAGTAACGCCTCACCTTGCAGTTTTTGGCCATGATAGGGCACATACCACTCAGGCGCTGCGTCACTTTCACCTTTTAATTTCACGGTATGCAGTGGATGTGCAGTTAAAGCCACTGCATCTTTGAGCGTATGCTTTTCTTGATCACGATAAAATTCAAAGACGTGATGCGCTTTATTTAAACCTTGCTCAGCAATGTTGATCGCTGCTTCAGATGATTGAATCCCTTGTTCAACCAAGGCTTTAAAATATTCAGGATATTTTTTACGCCAGTTTTTTTCTTGTTTTGCACGTACAGAAGACTGATGGTCAACTGCAGCTAAGGCTTCAGCGATAATTTCACGACCGGTTTTAGATGTACTCGGCTTTTGGTTTGAAGCCGAAATGGGAAATTGAAGACCTTCAGTTGAACTCGACATGCAAAATATCTCAGCTAATTTTGTCATTAATATACAGATGTATACATTATCTATGCCAAATTAAAAAACAGGGTGGCATAAAATGCCAGATTTATATGATTTGTCATGTGCTTTTGTGAACTTTCGTAGAATATACAGCTTCAAATTTTACTGACGGAATTGAAAAAGCCTTCGGTTTGAAGGCTTAAAAGAAGAGGGCATTAAATCAATAACGGCAAATCAACAACGGCCTTTTTTAGCCTGTCCGGGCGGGCAAAAGTCGCCATGGCGATCTGGGTAATTATAAGGATAGTGATTACGATCTGGGTCGACCACGATACTGCCTTCACGAGTGTGAACGGCACAAGCACTCAACACGCAGGTCAACAGCAAACTTGAGAACATCAGGACTATTTTCATTGGAATTTTCCTTTTTTATTCTGTGTCATTTCAGTTTAAATCAGGGCAAGGGTAGATAGCGTTTCAATCTGCTGTGAAATTGTATAGCTCGATATTCAAAGTGCGGTGCTGTAAATGTGGGAAATTGGCTAAAGAAAAAAATTAAAGGACATTTCGGTTTAACGAAGCACAATAAAAAAGCCTAAACTGAAACGGTTTAGGCTGTCATTTTCAGGTTAAATCCAGCTGATTTTTTAGACTTAACGTTAGAAAGGAACGTTTAATAACTGACTTAAGAAATGTGGAATGAGCTTCGGTTCAAGAATAATCGTCATGATTACACCATACGCTGCGCCCCAAAGGTGTGCGCTGTGGTTAATGTTGCTGTTGCCACGTTTACCTGACCAGATACTATAAGCAACATATAGCACGGCAAAAATAATCGCAGGAACAGGAATAAAGAATACAAAAATCAGTTTCCACGGCTCAAACAAGATATAAGCAAAGAGTACTGCAGATACTGCCCCAGAAGCCCCTAAACTTGCCCAATGGGTATCATGCTTATGTTTTAAATAACTCGGAATAATCGCAGCGATCAAACCGCCTAAATAAAACAATACAAAGCCCATGTCGAAGAAATATTGGCGATAAAAACTTTCAATCACGCTACCAAAGAAAAATAAGGTAATCATGTTGAACAATAGGTGCGCGCCATCTGCATGAATAAAACCATGGCTAATAAATCGGTCATATTCGCCACGACTGAGGGCTGGCGGCCAAAATAACAAACGATTCATCACTTTCTGATTTGAAAATGCAATCAGTGAAATCACCACCGTAATCAGGATAATGGTCACGGTGTGGTTAAAGGGTAGACCCAACATATATGACTATTCTACTTGTTAAAATTTATGCTCAATAATGCCATTAAAACGGCTTAAAGCGTGAACTTTCAGAATAATTCCGACAATTTTAGTTGATTTTTTTCTAATGCCCCGCATCTTAAGTTAAAATAGCGACTTCAGCTTGAGGAAATATTGTAATGTCGACTGAGAACAACAGCACAGCAGTTGCTGAAGAAATTCCAAACCTATTGATCACTCCAAATGCCCAAGAGTATTTGAAAGATCTTTTGGATAAACAAAATACACCGGGCATTGGTGTACGTGTTTTTGTGGAAAATCCGGGTACGCCACGTGCTGAATGTTGTATGGCTTACAGTGCACCAGAAGAAGTTGTGCCTACAGACTATAAACAAGACTATCCAGATTTCCCTGCATTTATTGACACACCGTCTATTCCATATCTTTTGGATGCGGTAATTGACTATAACAAAGACCGTTTTGGTGGTCAGTTAACTTTCCGTGCACCAAACTCAAAAGTGCCACGTGTGGGTCCAGATGCCTCTGTAGAAGAGCGAATCACTTATGTTCTACAGTCAGAAATTAATCCTGGCCTTGCCGGTCATGGTGGTAACTGTGCATTGGTAGAAGTGGTTGAAGATGCAGAGCATGGTTTAACTGCAGTGCTTAAATTCGGTGGTGGTTGCCAAGGTTGTTCTTCAATCGATTTAACCTTGAAACAAGGTGTTGAAACAACATTGAAGCAGCATGTACCTGAATTAATGCGTGTTGTTGACCAAACGGATCACAGTAATACTGAAGGTGCTTATTTCAAATAAGTTCAGTATTGTTATAAAAAAGCCGCAATGATGCGGCTTTTTTATTGTCTAAATCAAATAAAACGAAGATTTTTAAATGGTTTCTGAGGTTTTTACAGTGAGATGATAAGCGATATCACAAATATAAATGAGAATGATTATTAAAATTAGTTGCAATATTGTTCGTGGTAGTTACAATGTGCAACACAATATTCAAGATTTCTCCATAAATACGTTCATTTGGAAGCACTCAATGACCAAACAACTATTAAAATCAACGCTTACACTTTCAATACTCTGTGCATTGGTAAGTTTGTCGCATGCAGAAGATGTGCAAACTGAAGCAACAGACGAATCCGTAACGAAGATGGAAACCATTGTTGTTACTGCAGCAGAACAGGTTAAACAATCATTAGGTGCTTCAAAAATTACGGCAGAAGATTTAGAAAAAATGCCGGTTGTGAATGATATTTCAGAGTATGTGCGCCGTATGCCGGGTGTGAATTTGACTGGTAACAGTGCCACCGGGCAACGTGGTAATAACCGTCAGATTGATATCCGTGGTATGGGGCCTGAAAACACGTTGATCTTAATTGATGGCAAGCCTGTAAATTCGAGAAACTCAGTACGTTATGGCTGGCGCGGTGAGCGTGATACACGTGGTGATTCGAACTGGGTACCTGCGGATGCTATTGAATCGATTGAAGTGCTGCGTGGTCCAGCAGCAGCGCGTTATGGTTCAGGTGCGATGGGTGGTGTGGTCAATATTAAAACCAAGAAAGTGACCAACGACGTGCATGGCTCTGTGGAAGTTTTTACCAATCAACCTGAAGACGCTAAAGAGGGCGCAAGTCACCGTGAAAGCTTTAACTTAAGCGGGCCAATTCTCAAAGATGTCCTTTCATATCGGTTATACGGTAGTTATAACAAAACCGATTCAGATGCTGCGGATATTAATGCCTTAATGGACAATGGCGCGCGTATGGCGGGTCGAGAAGGCGTAGAGAATAAAGATATTGCTGGGCGCTTGGCTTGGCAGTTGAATGATCAACAAGTCTTGATGTTTGATGCAAGTGTTGGCCGCCAAGGCAACCGTTTTGCAGGCGACAGTCAAAACAGTGTATTTGATCCAGCCGATCCAAACAAAGCACCAATTTTATCCGCTTTAATCGGTGAAGAAACCAATACCATTTATCGTGATAGTTTTGCATTAACTCATGAAGGTACGTGGGGTTGGGGTGACAGTAAACTCATAGCGCAATATGACAAAACCAAAAATAAGCGCTTACCTGAAGGTACAGGCGGTAGTACAGAGGGTCAGATTAATAATCTTGAAAATAAACAAACGTCACATCTAGAAACCATTCGCTTTAATGCAGAAGCCAATCTGCCGTTCCAATGGTATGTCCCACAAGTATTAACTTTAGGCACTGAGTGGGTCGAAGATGACTTTACCGATACGGTTAATACACAAGCTGGCGCAGGCGGTTTTGGTGATGCGCTGACTTCAGGTGACCGTTCACAAATGGATTCACGGATTGCGTCGGCCTATATTGAAAATAATATGAATTTGGGCGAAAGCACCGATGTTGTTTTGGCACTGCGTTATGATAATCATAGTAAATCGGGAGATAGCTGGAGTCCAAGTCTCAATATTACGCAAAAACTTGGTGACTATTGGACACTAAAAGGTGGTGTAGCTAAGGCGTATAAAGCACCCAATATGTACCAAAATGCGGAAGGTTATCTGTTAAGCACTCGCGGTAATGGCTGTCCAATTGGGCTGAGCCAATGTTTATTACAAGGTAATGGTGATCTCAAACCTGAAACTTCAGTGAATAAAGAATTAGGTGTACAGTTTGAAAAAGACATCGTAAATGCAAGCTTTGCATGGTTCCGTAATGATTATAAAAATAAGATCGTTGCAGGGGATACACGTCTAGAAGAACTAGAAGTAAATGGAACAACATATAATGTACTGCGTTGGATGAATACGCCAGAAGCCTTGGTGGAAGGTGTTGAAGGAAGTATTTCTTTGGACTGGGGTGATATCACGTGGACCAATAACGTCACCTATATGATCAACTCTGAAGATAAACGTACTGGCAATCCACTTTCAGTGATTCCAAATTACACCATAAACTCTATTTTGAACTACAACATCACGGATCGATTAGACAGTAACTTTGTCTATACCCAATATGGTCGTCAAAAACCACGTCAATATGCAGAAACTAGTCTTGAAAGCAAAAATGGCTTGGCGATGGATAGCGTGAAAAGTTATGGCATTGCAGGCATTAACTTTGGTTATAAATTTAATGCGGACTTGAGTGCTCGTATCGGTGTGAATAACCTATTTGATGAGCAAAAACTGCGTGATAAAACGGTCAACCAAACATATAACGAGCCGGGTCGAGCTTACTATGCAAGTTTGAAATACCAATTCTAAGTATTTCCAAAAGAAAAGCCGCTTCACGCGGCTTTTTTTATGTTGGGATATTTAAAATTTTCAGTGCTTCACTTGAGTAGTAGAATTGTTCTAAATAGAGACGTGAACGCTCACGCAAATAACCCGACTCAATCATTTGTTGAACGATAGGATTGAGTAAGTTTTGAAGTTCATGCTGAATCAGTGCTTCATCAATATTTAAATCACGTAGCAATAAATCAAAAGGGCGTTCTGCATTGCGCACGTACCAAGCGTATACGCCATCATGCACTTGCTGTTTCATATACTCAGACTGTCGCATAAAGTCCCAAATTTCATGACCCATGGCAACTGTTTGCGGCAAGTCCTGAACTTCAACATAGTTCTTTAATACTGAAACTGGCAGCGCTTTAATTTTATGCCACAAATTGGCTTGAAAATGGTACAGCTTATGATCATCAAAGTGCTGATTTAACACGGTTTCACTCATTTGACTGAGCTTTAAAATATTCTTTTGTAAGTATTTGCTGACTGCATTATCTAAATTGGTATCAGTGACATTTTCCAGTACCGATTTCCCCATTTTCATAAATCGTGAAACACCGGGGACAGATTTCGCAATAACTGAGTTGTCTAAATAATCTTGTATCGCATGTTGAATCAACTGACTGATCATGGCTGAAAATGCAGGATTGTTGACCATGGTATGAATTAAACGTTGACGATGTCCCTGTTTACTCGCCACATACTGTGCAATTTTATCAATGGTCAACACAGGAATGATTTCGGCAATCGTGGTGCTGTCATTTGCAGGATGAATCAGTGCAAATTTGATATGTTCAGCAATTTGCTCAATCAGAAATTGACTTGCAGGGGTATTTAAAATTTGTTTCTGCAACAAGGCATTGATTTGATCAAAACTCCAAATCTGCTGCAAAGATTGTTTACGAAACCATTGATAAAAATGGGTGAATTCAGTGGCTACGGTATCATTGTGTGAAAAGCTCTGATCTAAAAAGTTCAGTTGAGCGTCAATCAACTGCTCAATCATCGGGTTTTTCTGCATACTTTCCCTGAAGTCCCAGTGATGGGGATCTAAAAATGGCGAATGCTCAGTTTAACTGAATCAGTTTATCTACCAAAGGGTTTTTAAACTTTTGACTTTTCGCAAGGAAAGGCAAGTAATGGTCTGCAACTTGTTGTTCGGCTTCTAAGATTGGCATATGACCGACGTTATTTAAAATCACTGGGGTTTCCGCACGTTTCAGTAAAGACTTGAGTTCGCTAGCCACTTCAACATTAAAGATTTTATCTTGTTTGCCCCAAAGGATCAGGGTTGGGGCTTCCACCGTTCGGGTTAAACGAGCAAAAGTTTCAGGGGTGTAGATTCGATTGAGCGTGACGACTTGATCGATCATTTTACTGGTGAAGGGCGCACGCGCAATTAAGATATTTTCCTGCGCTTCTTTAAGCTGTGTCGGAACATTAGGCGGATTCTGCATGAGTTTATGCATAACATCATCTAAATCCCCCGGTTTTGAAACGATTAAATTTTTAAGTTTATACGGGTCACGGGTATAACTGGTATTGGCCTGTTTATAAATGCCCGCGCTGTTGAGTAAAAATAGGCTTTGGGTATCAAAGGGATATTGAGAGGCATATACCGTGGCAATGGAACCACCCAATGAGTGACCTGCGACATTCAGTTTATCTTCAATATCTATTTTAAGGACAAACTGGCGTAGTTGTTCCGTGACATTCGGCACTGAGACATCAAAATCGACCGGCACATGCGTATCGCCATTGGCCGGTAGGTCGGGGATAATCACGTGATAGTTCGGTGTTAAATAATGCGCAACACGATTCCAATTATCACGTGTGCCACCTAAACCATGAATCAGCAAGATGGTAGGTTTAGAGCGTTGACCGCCTTCGCTATAACTCCAATTCACATTCCCGACTTGAACACTGTGTGTGACTAAACCAGCCGCTTTACGCTCTTGGCTCAAATAGTTTTGCACGATAGAGGGTACAGCCAGGTTTTTGCTGATGGGAGACGGATTTGCAGCCAAAGTGTTGTTGGCAGTAAACGTCATACAGCAAATTGTTGCTAGCTTGAAAAAGCCAAAAATGCGTGAATGATGTCCTTTCATTGACGTTTACCCCAGTTAAATCGAATCGATATATTTTTTAGATCATTTATATGACTATTATCAGAATGGGCTGAAATAGCAAAAGCGTATATTTATGAAATATATTGTAAATTAAAAATGACCTTTGTCATCCATTGCTTTTTTGACGTGGTTAAACTTGCGTTTTAATAATGTGAACCATTACAGAAAAAATATTTTTTTTTGATGAATGTAGACTAGCATTTTCTATCAAGATGCATCGTCGTAGAAAAAATTCACAGCAATTGTTTTTGCAAGTGACAATCGATTCGACTGGGATTAAAATATTGCAACTTCGGATAAGGGTAATTAGAACATGCTAGCAGCAGCAGAAGCTTTAGATCGTTTAAAGAAAGGGAATCAACGTTTTGTAAACGGTGAAACGAATCACCCGAAGCTTTTGACGCATCAACAACGTGCTGAAATGGCCGAAAGCCAAGAACCTTTTGCGATTATTTTAGGGTGTTCAGACTCACGTGTTCCTGCTGAAATGGTATTTGACCAAGGCTTAGGCGATTTATTCGTGATTCGTGTTGCAGGTAATATTGTGGCACCGTCTCAAGTCGGTAGCGTGGAATTTGCAGCAGAAAGCTTTGGATGTCCTGTGGTCATTGTATTGGGTCATACACACTGTGGCGCGATTCATTCTACAATTGAAGCTTTAACTAATCCTGCGACACCACCATCAGCAAACTTGATGTCGATTGTGAACCGCGTTCGTCCATCTGTAGAAATACTCATGCAAACTGAATTGAAAGATGACCTTGAAAAACTTTCAATGCATGCAGTACGTTCAAACGTTTTTGCATCAGTGAATCAACTGCGTCATGGTTCAGCAGTCCTCGAAAACTTAATTGCGCAAGGCAAATTAAAAGTGGTGGGCGCTGAGTATTCACTCGAAACAGGTGAAGTAAGCTTCTACGATTTCTAAGCAAATTACAGTAAAGACAAGATATTAAAAAAGGCGCTCAAATGAAGCGCCTTTTTTATGAACCGATTTTCACCAACTAAATTTATAAACTTGCTTTGATCAATGGATAAGCATTGTTCAGCAAAATTGTTTGCGCTTTGGCATTCGGGTGGATCTGATCTTGTTGCATTAAGTTTTTATGTCCCGCAACCCCTTGCATAAAGAAAGGCAATAATTTGACTTTGTACTGTTGGCTCAACACTTGATAGTTATTTTCAAAAGCTTGGCTATATGCCTTGCCATAATTCGGTGGAATTTTCATTCCAAATAAAATGACTTTCGATTTGGCCTGTTGGCTTTTTTGAATCAGCTGCGCTAAATTTTTTTGAATTTGTGCAGGGGGCTGTCCGCGTAAACCATCATTACCACCTAACTCAATCACCACAAGGTCTGGACGATGAGTTTGCAACAGTTTAGGCAGTCGTGCCAAAGCACCACTGGTGGTTTCACCGCTGACACTTGCATTGACCACTTTATGTTGTTTCGGATACTGTTGGTCTAGACGTTTTTGTAATAAGTGGACCCAACCTTGCTGCACTGAAACACCATAACCTGCACTTAAGCTATCGCCCAAAATCATAATGGTTTTGGCAGAGAGCAGCATCGGGCAGAACATCAGTGCAATAGCCAGCAAGTAACTCAATAGACGATTATTTTGAATGCGATTTTGCATATAGGGAAGATATGACCCAACTTACGACAGATGTTGACATCATGCCACAGGCGATTATTTCTGCACAGCAATTGACACAAAAGATACAACTTCCACAAAAACAGTTATCGATCTTTGAACAACTCGATCTTGAAATCTTTGCAGGGGAACAAGTTGCGATCACTGGTCGTTCTGGTTCAGGTAAATCCACCTTGTTGGGGATTTTGGCGACCTTAGATCAAGCCAGTTCTGGACTGTTACGGGTCTGTGGTCAAGACATTCATCTATTAAATGAAGAACAGCGTGCTCAAGTTCGTTTGGCCCATATTGGTTTTGTCTTTCAGTCTTTCCAGTTGTTGCCACATTTAACGGCATTGGAAAATGTCATGCTGCCGCTACGGCTACAAGCAAATTTTCAGGTCAAAGCCGCCGAAGAAAAAGCATTAAAACTGTTAGCAAAGGTTGGATTAGAACGTCAAGCGCAACAAGCTCCCAAAGTTTTATCGGGTGGTGAGCAGCAACGGGTTGCGATTGCCCGTGCTTTGGTGAGTGAACCCGATCTGATCTTTGCAGATGAACCGACAGGTAATTTAGATAGTGCAACGGCACAGGAAATTGAACAACTGTTATTTCAGTTAAATCGTGAAATGGGAACCACTTTGGTATTAGTGACGCATGATGCCGATTTGGCCCGTCAATGTCAGCGCCATTTTGAATTGGTCAATGGTCAATTAATTGAGCATCGAACAGGAGATGCTACATGAATCTTTTGGCATTGTTTCGACCACTCTTACAGCTGAGTTTTAAAACTACGGGTGTGTATTTATTATTGATCGCACTAACCTTGGCGATCAGTGCCACCACTGCTTTAAAGTTTAGCAATGTACAAATTCAAAATGCAGTAGCGCTACAAGCTGCTGAAATGTTGGCAGCAGATTTGGCGCTGACAGCCAATGAACCAATTCCACAAGAGTGGCAACAACAAGCCAAAGCACAGCAATTAAAACATTCGAATGTCACGCTATTTAGCAGCATGGCGCACACCGATCAGCAATTTGTCATGGTCAATGTCAAAGCCGTTGATGCTGCATTTCCATTACGAGGTGAACTTGAAACAGAGCCGAAACTAAACCGGTCCATACAAGCAGGTGAGGTCTGGTTAAGTCCGCGTGCCATGGATTTATTGGGTGTAAAGGTTGGAGATCAGATCAATATTGCCGATGCTGCTTTTCAAGTCAGTGCCAAAATCATTCATGATACCAATCAAGAGCTTGGCTTCAGTGGTTTTTCACCGACGGTTATGATTGCGCAGTCTGAGGTGGCGAGAACCAATGCCATCCAAGTAGGAAGCCGGATTGAATATCGCCTGTTAATGGCTGGAGATGCACAAAATACCCAGCGATTTGAAAAACTGTATAAGCAGAAATTTGGCGATCAAAGCGAAAACCGTACTGCTAAATCAGATCATGCGCAGGTTCAAGATGCGGCTCAAAGCAGTTTAAAACTGAGAAATGCCAGTGAAGGCAATACCCGCTTGATGAAGCCGATAGCCAACCTAGAAACGTTTTTACAACTGGCGAATATTTTAACCATTCTACTTTGTGGCATCGCCATCGCATTAACCAGCCAGCGCTATGTACAACAAAATCAGGATGCCATTGCACTGATGCGCTGTATTGGATCGACCAAACAGCAAATATTAAGTGCTTATTTGGCTTTACTATTGGTTGTACTCGGGCTTTCAATCCTGTTTGGAAGTTTGATTGGTCTGGGATTGGGTTATGGCTTATTGCAACTGATGCTACAGTTGATTCCAAATTTACAATTAGAGTTTTCAGCCCTTTCCATGCTGCTTGGCCCGCTTCCAATTGCAATATTCACCAGTGCGATTGTGCTATTAGGATTTGTTCTTCCCAGTCTTTGGCAATTATTAGGGACGCCGCCAGCACGGGTGATACGACAACAAGAGCGTTCTGTACGTTCCATACTTTGGATGCTCAGTTTCGGCACACTCAGTTTGGTGGTGTTTTGTGGGGTATTAACTGAAAATTTACAACTCACCCTGTGGCTGATTTGCGCCATCATCTTTCTGTGTGTTGGCCTATATATGATGGTCTGGCTCAGTTTAAAGGCTTTGAAAAGTTGGGGGACGAAAATCTCAGCGTATTTACGCACACCGTATCAAACGGCATTTCAAATTACCGCATTAGCATTGGGTCTAAGTCTGATCACGGTTTTAGCGGTATTGCGCACGGATTTGCTGGAACGTTGGCAACAACAATTGCCACAAGGAACACCTAACCAATTTGTCTATGGATTACCGCCATTTGAGTTACAGGATTTTAATCAACAACTCAAGCTGCATGGTTGGCAAGGGACGCCGATGTACCCGAATATTCGTGGGCGTTTAGTTGCCAAAAATGATCTCCCTTTTTCGGATGCCTTAATTAAAAGCAATAATTCATTACGCCGTGAATTGAATCTCACACAGGCTGCAACTTTTCCAAAAGATAATCAAATCATCGCGGGCAATCAGCAGTTTCAACAGGTCAATGAAGTATCGGTAGAAGTGAAAACCGCACAAGAACTGGGTATTCAAATTGGAGATCGACTGAGTTTTAGCCTTCCTGAAGGGATTTTACAAGCCAAGGTGATCAACCTTCGCAGTGTGGAGTGGGAAAGCTTTAGTCCAAATTTCTTCTTTATTTTCTCTCCCCAAACCATGGATGAAAATGCCGGCAGCTATTTGGGGAGTTTCTATGTTCCACCGCAAGATAAAAATCAGTTAATTGGTCTAATTCAGCAGTTTTCGAATACCGTGTTTATTGATGTCAGTCTGATTTTGGATGAGATCAAACGCATCGTCAGCGTATTGGTTCAGATTATTACCATCTTGGCGCTGTTGGTCAGTATTTCAGGCATTTTGGTCTTGGTTGCATGTTTGAATTTATTTATGGATGAACGTAAAAAAGAAGTGGCATTACTGCGTTCCTTCGGCAGTTCCAAGCAAAAGCTAAAGTCGATGCTCAGTTTGGAAGTTGGTTTGATGGGGCTAATTTCAGGTGTCGTGGCGTGTATTTTTGCCGAAGTAATCAGTGCGATTGTCAGTTATAAAATGGAACTGGTCATCCAGCTACATGCAGAAATTTGGTTGATCCTCCCACTGGTCATGACCTTAGTCTGTACATTGATTGGACGTTATCGCTTAAGTTATCTTTGCGACATCCCACCCTTAGAAAGTTTGCGTGAACTGAATAGTTAAGGGGGGAGATGTTTAACAGCCGAGCAAGTTAAGAGTGGAGCAGGAACCCAGTGCGCAGTTCAGGTTTAGACATGATTTGATGTGTTTTCAACATATCTGTGTTGATAGCCACAGGGTTCATTCCACTGTTTAACGTGCTGCGAGAGATTGCTTCATCAGCAGGATAAAGTGTTCCCAAAGCGGTAATATCGGTTGGATTAATTGTTGGCAATGTAGATAAAACAGATAGCATCCGACAGTTGCGGCGATTAGACCGATCATTTGAATGATTAGGGATTGATGTACTTTTTGTCCCACATACCAAATGAAAGCCAAGGCAGCGCCCATCAACATGCCGCCAATATGCGCGGCATTATTAATTCCACTAATCATAAAGCCCATCGCGAGGTTAATTCCCATCACCATTAATAAAGTTTTTTTATCCAGATAAAATTGCTGTTTAGGTAACATGGGGAGCAGCGAAATAATCGTCAACGCGGCACCCAGTCCCATCACTGCACCCGATGCGCCTGCACCAATACTCGGGAAAAGCTGCTGATTGGCTGCACCTTCGGCCAATAATGCATAGCTATCTTGAATGGTTAAATACCCACTCAACAAACTTCCCATCAGTCCGGCTAAAACATACAGGCCGAGGAAGTAGAAACGACCTAACATTTGCTCGGCAACACTGCCAAAAATATACAAAGCCCACATATTCAACATCAGGTGAATCAGGCCAAAATGAAAAAACATACTGCTGAATAAGCGGATGGGTTCCTCTAAAAAGGTTAAAGGTGCATAATCAGCACCCCAACGCAAAGCATCCAGTGTGTCGGGTTGGCTTACGTTCATTCCATGCAACACTTGCCAGCCAAAGAGTCCAACATTGATGGTAATTAAGAGTGCTGTGATCCACCACAGTTGGATTTGCAGCTTACGGGTTGATACAGCAGGAGGGCTGAGTTCAGACATGCTATTCTTGTACTGTGTCAAAATATTTAAAAATAAGCTTAACATGAAAAAACAGAATTTCTGGAGTAACACACTGACATGAAAGCCTTTATTGTTCGTACATTGTTAATTCTTGTCAGTCTTGTGCTTTTGGTGCAGCTTTGGATCTTTGGTAGTCTGGTGTGGTGGCGTACACATCCTGTGGAATCGACAATGATGATGCGATTAGATTATTGGTCTGAGCCCTCCAAACCGATTAAACACGAATGGCGTGATTACGACCAAATCAGTGATTATGTCAAACATGCAGTTGTTGCCGCGGAAGATGGCAAGTTTTTACAACACAAAGGTTTTGATTGGGAGGGTATGCAAAATGCCTTAGAGCGCAATAAAGATAAAGGCAAAGTGGTTGCAGGTGGATCTACCATTTCTCAGCAATTGGCAAAAAACTTATTTTTATATAATAAGCGTTCATTTATCCGAAAAGGGCAGGAAGCTGTTGCAACATGGATGATGGAACGTATGTGGACGAAGCAACGAATTTTAGAGGTATATCTCAACTCGGTTGAGTTTGGGGATAACATCTATGGCGTCGAAGCTGCAACACAGCACTATTTTGGTAAAAGTTCACGGAGTTTGAGCCGAGAGCAAGCGGCATTTATTGCGGCTATTTTACCCAATCCAAAATATTATGATGAAAATCGACAAGATCGTAAGCTAAATTATCGTAAGCGCATGATCCAAAAATATATGCGTTATAGCCATATCCCAGATTAAGAACGATCTAAACACTCGTCAAATGGCATGGCAGCGATTTGAATTACAACAAAAAGCTCATATTAATGGGCTTTTTTTATGAAATTGTCACAAATTTGAAGCATACTAAACTGAGTACAGCACACATTTTTTAATATGGGTTTGAAATGAATACCGCAGCTGAAGTCGCGCAAGTACCAACTGAATATACTTATAATGATCGTTATATCAATCGAGAGTTATCGATTCTCGACTTTCATCTGCGTGTGCTCGAACAAGCGGTTGATCCGATACACCCTTTACTTGAACGCATGAATTTCTTGCTGATCTTTTCGCGCAACTTAGATGAATTTTTTGAGATTCGTGTTGCGGGAATGATGGAACAGCTAGACTTGGGCAATGAAAGCCGTAGTCCAGATGGTTTGACACCGAAACAAGTATTAGATGAAATTTCTGCGACTGCGCATGCGGCAATAGAGCGCCAGTATCGTATTTTAAATCAAGAAATATTACCTAAACTGCGTGAAGAAGACATTTGCTTCTTACGTCGTGGTGAATTAACCCCTGCACAGTCGGCATGGGTAAAAAAGTATTTCCAAGAACAAGTTGCTCCGGTCTTAACGCCAATTAGCTTAGATCCTGCACATCCATTCCCTCGCTTGGTGAATAAGTCGCTGAACTTTATTGTGACTTTAGAAGGGAAGGATGCGTTTGGTCGTCAGATTGACTTAGCCGTTGTACCTGCACCGCGTTCGCTGCCACGTGTCGTTCGACTCCCTGATGAATTAACCGGTGGAAAAGAACATCACGTGATGCTATCGGCAATTATTCATGAACATGTCTCTGACTTGTTCCCCGGTATGACGGCGACGGGTTGCTACCAATTCCGCGTGACGCGTAATGCCGATTTGGCTTTGAATGAAGATGTTGAAGATTTGGCTAAAGCCCTGAAAGGTGAGTTGAATTCACGTCGTTTTGGTCGTGCTGTTCGCTTGGAAGTGACAGAAAATTGTCCGCAGCATATTTATGAATATTTGCTTGATGAGTTTGATTTAGAAGAAGAGCAACTCTATAAAGTAGATGGGCCAGTTAACCTTGCACGTTTACTGTCAAACTTTAAACGTCCACATTTACGTTATGACGCACATATTCCGGTTATTCCGAAAGTACTCAAGAAGTCTGAAAACATCTTTAGTGCGATGCAAAAGCAAGATATTTTGCTGCACCATCCCTTTGAATCATTCGCACCGGTAATTAATTTACTGCGCGAAGCTGCACGTGATCCGCAAGTTTTGGCCATTAAACAAACGCTTTATCGAAGTGGTGCAGACTCTGAAATTGTGCAAGTTTTAGCAGAAGCTGCACGTAATGGCAAAGAAGTCACCGCAGTAATTGAGCTTCGTGCACGATTTGATGAAGAATCAAATATTGCTGTAGCCAATGTATTACAAGAAGCGGGTGCAGTGGTGGTGTATGGCATCGTGGGCTATAAGACCCATGCCAAAATGATTTTGGTGGTACGCCGTGAAAATAATAAATTGGTGCGTTATGTACATTTAGGTACGGGTAACTATCACGCGGGCAATGCGCGTATCTACACCGATTATGGTCTGTTAACTACCGATAAAGAACTCTGTGAGGATGTACATCGTATTTTCCAAGAGCTGACTGGTATGGGAAAAATGGCGAAGTTGAAAAAACTGCTGCATGCGCCATTTACCTTACATGCTCAACTGATTAATTATATTGATAATGAAATTGCTAATGCTAAAGCAGGTAAGCCTGCGCAAATCATTGTCAAGGTTAATGCATTAACTGAAGTTCAGTTGATCAATAAACTGTATGAAGCGTCACAAGCGGGTGTACAGATTGATTTAATTATTCGTTCTATTTGTTGTTTGCGTCCGGGATTACCGGGGCTGTCTGAAAATATTCGCGTACGTTCTATTGTTGGCCGTTTCTTAGAACATACCCGAGTATATTATTTCAGTAATAATGGCGATGCTCGGATTTACTGTTCAAGTGCAGACTGGATGGATCGTAATTTATTTAACCGTGTGGAAGCTTGTTTCCCAATTGAGGATCCCGCCTTGAAAAAGCGTATTTATCAATTAGGTTTAGTGAATTATCTAAAAGATAATCAGCAAGCTTGGTTGCTCCAAAGTGATGGTCGTTGGATTCGTACCCATGTTCAAGAGGGAGAGGAGGCACATAATTCACAGCATGTGCTTTTAGATGCATTTAAATAGATGTGGGTTATAAATAAAGGGAGCAGATGCTCCCTTTGGTATTTTTTAAGTATAGATTTATTTTTGAATACTTTATCTCAGCTAAATTTAGCTGTAGCTACAAATTTTTCTATAGATATTTTTGACAAAACCATCAATTTGATACGTTGAAAGTTTTAATTCATTGACCATCTGCTCTTGAGTCGCACTATGGCTGACCATATCCAAAATTTGATATTCAGCTGGATTTAGACTGAGTTGTTTCGGCGCTGCATTTTGCGGACTAAAAGTTTCACTCAATAAAAATTTAGCAAAAGTTGGGTGCAGGGCAGCACCACCTCTTAAAATGGTTTTCAGCTGGTTATAAGTGTCTTCAATTGGTTGTTGAATCAACATATAGGCAGTTGCACCTAACTGAATCGCATGTAAAGTTAAATCGGCAGACTGTTCATTGACTAAAATAATGAGATTGCTCGAAGGATAGATTTTCTTAATTTTATGTATGAATGAGATATCAGACTGTTGCGTGACCACTAAAAAGATTAAATTTGGCAATTGATTGAAAATTTGTTGTTCTGCATCTGCTAAATTTTCTGAAAATGTAATGAGGTCTTCAGGATAACCGAGGTCTCCTAAGATGTTAAACAGCACTGTTTTTGAAGTCATTGATTGATGATCAATGATCAAAACGGGTACTGGTAATAAAAATTCACTCATCATACATTTCGCTCATTTATTATTTTTAATCAAATTGCATTTCCATAATGTGCATGGAAGTGAATTAGAAAAATATACCTAGAAGTAGTGATTTATACATCAAAGTATAATTAAGTTATTGTGATATAATAGAATTTAATTAATGTATGGTTTTTTGTGTTTTTCATTATGTTGAATGCAAAGATTTATAGTTTTTTCGTTTTTATTTTTAGAATATTGATTAAATAATCATCAGATTTCGATTCGAATTGAAAATAATAAATGAAATGTGAAAGCAGTATTTTGACAACTAATAAATTGAACTGTTTCTGATGTGAGTTAATATTCACCTATTGCTTAGTTATTTTAAACATGAATATTAGTGACTATTTAAAATAATGTGATTTATTTCTCATGTATGGTTATTTTATAGCACAAAACATAATTATGAAAAAAGCCCTTTGAAAATGAATCAGACGTACTTTATCTAAAATACCTGAAACTAGTGATTTTAACGAAAGTTATATTTTACTAAGATGTATTAATCTTCTTACTTATCTGGCTAGTGTGAAGATATTATCGAGGCGATGAATTGAGATATACATCAAGTCATATATTACCTTATCAGGCTACCTATTTGGGTTAGCCTTTTCTTTTTTCTAGATACTATATTTTTATTTTCAATTTTAAATTCATCTCAATATTATTATTTCTGGATTATTCATTTCTGCAAAATAAAAAAGAGAGCACAGGGCTCTCTTTAATATTCATGGATTGAATTAGTGCAGATTACTGGTGATTTTCTGCAAGATTTGAAGCAATACATCAAATTCACTTTGAAGCGGCGTACTTTTACGCGTTACCAATGCTAATGTGCGTGTAGGACTAGCTTCTATTTCTTTCACAGCCAAATCTTCATTGGCTTTGATCATATTGGTATGAACTGCAATTTCAGGCAATAAGGTAAAGCCTAAATCTGCGGAAACCATTTCAACCAAAGTTGGCAATGAGCTTGCTTTTAAACGGTGGTCATTTTTACGTTCACCAATCGGGCAAGCACTCAAAGCATGATCACGTAAGCAATGGCCTTCTTCAAGCAACATTAAACGAGATAAATCTAAGTCGTCTAAAGATTTTGCTTGAGCTGCATTTTGGTCAGTTTTGTTGTACACCAAGAACAATTTTTCTTTGTTTACTTCTGCAACTTTCAAGCTACGTGTATCGAAAGGAAGGGCAAGTAATACAATATCTAGATTACCGTGCTCGAGTTTCTCAACAATTTTTTCACTTTGTGCTTCATGTAAGTGCAATTGAATTTTTGGTAATTGCTTATGCACTTCTTCTAATAATGGCGCAAGTAAGAATGGCGCAATAGTAGGAATGACCCCTAGATGTAAATCACCCGTTAGAGGTTCGCTCATTTCACGACTTAAACGCATTAGGTCTTGCGCATCTGCCAATAGAACTCGGGCTCGTCCGACAACTTGTTCGCCAAGAGGAGTTAAACGCACGTTTTGACGGTCGCGTTCTACCAATACGCCACCTAGTAAACGCTCAAGTTCCATGATCCCGCCAGACAAAGTAGACTGGGTGACAAAAGAACGACGCGCAGCTTCAGTAAAGTGTAGCGTTTCTGACAGTGTTACTAGATATGACAGCTGTCTTAAGGATGGTAATGCAGCCATAGTGTCCTAATTTATGATTTAAAGTGATCAGCAAACAAACCGCTAAGATATGGAATAAAATGCGGTGGGATATCATGCCCCATTCCATCAATTAATTCAAATTTAGCACCTGAAATAGCCTTTGCAACGGCCTTACCATGGCTTGGCGGCAGCAAACGGTCACGAGCTCCATGAACCACAATGGTTTTATGCTGAATTTGTTTATCCAACTGCAGCAGGGAACCTGTACATAATATTGCTAAAAACTGTTGAAGTACACCCGCTGGGTAATAACTCCGTTTATAGAGTTTACGTGCAGTTTGTATCGCTTCAAGCTGATTAATATAGCCTGGAGAGCCTATAATATTAAAAACTTTCAGGCTATGGTTAATAATGCCATCTTCATCGTTAGATTCAGGTTTTTCAATTAGACTAAATAATTGCTTTGGAAATGGCGGTGGAAGTAAGGGGTGGATGTTACTGGTAAAAAGTAAGCTTAAGTTGTGCACTTTATCTGGATAGCGTGCCGCCACGATTTGAGCAATCATGCCGCCCATCGAAGCGCCTAAAATATGGACTTTATCAAGTCCCATACGATCAATTAACAGTGCAACATCGTCTGCCATATCGTATAGATCATAAGGCGCACCTTGATTCTCTAGACCTAAGGCAAAACGTCCCATCAGTTTAAAGGTGTTAAGACGTGGACCTGGGTTACGAATTTTACTGGATAGACCTATATCACGATTATCAAAGCGAATAACTCGGTAACCTTGGTCTATTAGGGACTTACAAAAGAAATCGGGCCAATACAACATTTGTGCGCCGAGTCCCATAATCAGTAAGATTGCAGGATCTTCAGGATGACCACCCACCTCGACATGAAGTTCAATGCCATTGCCTAACTCTACGCGAGTTTCATGCATAAAAGAGGCATAAGGTGAAATATTAAACTGAAGGGCACTATTCATTGTTATTTTCCTTTAAAAAGGACGTCTATTATTATCAGGACGTCCTTGTATTTAAACCTTAAACTGAAGCGGGAATCAAGTCCGGAACCTGCTTAGTCAAAGTTAAGCGTTGCTTCCCAGCAGTTGCACCGAGCAGTACAAATCCACGTAATACGCCATCTTGATCAATCGCACGGGCAATCATGCCATCTTCAAGCTCTTCTGTTTCCCATTGGGTTTCTACATCAATTGGCGCAGGAAGGACAGTTAAAGGTGCAGCAGGTGTTTTAACAGCTACAGGCATGGCTGGATAATGCACAGCGGTATGTTCACCATTGAGGGTTTTTGCCAAAGCACGTGCTTGTTGCATGATCGGCATCACGTATGGCAGAAGGGTACCATTAACTTCAGCACAGTCACCGACAGCATAGATATCTGCCAAGTTGGTTTCTAAGCCTTTATTGGTTAATACACCGCGGCTGGTGTGAATGCCGGCTTGTTTTGCTAAGTTAATCTCAGGCTGTAGACCAATCGCAGACAACACAACATCTGCCACTAAGCTTTGACCATTGGCAAGGCTCACTTGATAGTCACCATTTTCAATACGTGACACTTTGTCGACTGTCGTACCTAAAACGAATTGAATACCCGTTTCTTCTAAATTGCTTTGGAATTTAGCTGCAACATGAGACGGCAGTAGGCGACCCAAAGGTTGCGGAGCTAAATCGACCACCGATACTTTCGCCCCAGTATTTTGGAGGTCGTTGGCAAATTCACAGCCAATCAAGCCTGCCCCTAAAATCACCACACGTTTATCTTCACGTGCTGCAAGCTGTTTACGGAAAGCTTTGTAGTGATCTAAATTGTTGACGACGTGAATGTCTTCACTGCCATCACCCGAAATAGCTAAGCGAATTGGATTTGCGCCGACTGCTAAAACGAGTTTTGAATATAGTTGTGTTTGAGTTCCATTTTGGCTTTCAATAGTAAGCTCATGTTTTGCTGCATCAATGGATTTAACCCAACTCTTATTGATGATTTGCATATTGAGTTGAGCCGACATTTTTTCGGCATCCCCTAGAGGGATTTGCTCAGGAGTTTTATTACCAACGAGCGCATTGGATAATGTCGGTTTAGCGTAGTTAATGGCATCATCCGCACAGATCATAATAAGTTCTAGTTCAGTATTTAACTTTCGAAATTCACGTGCAACGGCATATCCCGCCATACCAGAACCAATAATGACAATAGGGTGCATACTCAACTCCAAACACATTTCATATTTTTTAAAGACAAAAAAAAGACCATAACGATGATGGTCTTAGATTCTATTTATTAGATTTCAACCATTTCAAAATCTACTTTTGAGACGCCACAGTCTGGGCAAGTCCAATCATCTGGGATATCTTCCCATTTCGTTCCTGCCACGATACCGTCTTGTGGCCAGCCTTCTGCTTCGTCATAAATCCATCCACAAACGATGCACTGATACTTTTTCATTCCATTCTCCAAAAACTGACACAAAATTAAGTCAGTAAATACTTCATAACTGTATAAGTTTATTCCTTAAGGTTAAATCACCTTATACAGTAGACTCTTATGCTAAATTTTTACGCAGTTCTAACGATAAAGTAAAGTGGCTAAGAGTTTAATGAGTGAAATTAAAAGCAGAATGGCAGTGAGGGACAATAAATATCATAAAAACCCCAGATCTGGGAAAAATTGTCTGACAATATTTATGCCTATTGAAAGCTATATTGGAATTCATTTCCGTGAATTGGGTTCTAAATACCGCTTTTTCTATCTTCATAGACTAAAGTCTTGCAGAAAAAAACTCTAAAATCTTTTATTTTATGATTAGGAAAATATATATTTGATATTTTTTAAATAAATACAATATTAATAATCAATAGCTTATGTAAATTTACTGTATCTTAAATATGCATTTTGGTCGGGGGTTAGCTGTTCTTTTCTCTCAAATCGCGTTAAAATTCACACATTCCTTCCTTAATTTATTTTCTCCTATTATGAGTAATTCTACTGCTGCGGCATTGTGGTCTAACATTCGTACTGTCCAAGATTTCCCAAAACCAGGAATTTGCTTCTTTGACCTTACGCCGTTATTTATGAATAACATCGAATCGTTAACTGATGCCCTAATTGCAAGTATTCCAGCTGAGCAATTGGCAGAAGTAGATAGCTTTATTGCAGTTGAAGCGCGTGGTTTTGTTTTGGCAAGCTTACTTGCTCAGCGTACAGGTAAAGGTTTGGTCTTGGTGCGTAAAGCCGGAAAATTACCACCACCAGTTGTCGGTGTGGGTTATAGCCTTGAATACGGTTTAGATCGTCTTGAAATGTCAGCTGAAATCGAATCACAAAAAGTGATTATTGTAGATGACGTATTGGCGACGGGCGGTACGCTTCGTGCAGTGAAACAATTGGCTGAAAAATGTAAACACCAAGTTTTAGGCGCAAGCATTTTCTTAGATTTGCCTGACTTGCATAAAGATTTAGGTTTAAATATCTGGTCTGTTTTAGATGATAAAACACGTCCTGAAGCAGATGCTGCCTAAGCGTCAGCTTTAAAATGTAAAAAGCCTTGTCTATGACAAGGCTTTTTTATGTCTGATAAAAAAGACGTTGCTGCTTATGATGAATATTATGATTTATTTTTTTAAGTAGTTTAATTCGAGATGCTGGATTAAATCATTAATATTTTCAGGGCATTGTAGACGATGGTGTCCGCCATCCATGACTTGAACTTGCATATAATCTTCGAGTTGTTGCTCTGCTTCATACATATCTAAGATTTCATCACCACGTTCGATATAGGCAATTTGTGGAATATCGTGATCCAAATCCATTTCATTGATTGCAGGGTAGTCGTCGCGAAAGTCTGGATGCAGGCTCGGGTTGGCAATTACACACGGAATGCGATGAAACAGCGACATTTTTAATGCCCAATATGCCCCGAGACTATGCCCGACGATGATATCGGGCTTAATGGTTTCAATACTCTCGTGGTAAAAATCCGCAACAGTTTGAAAATTTAAGTTGCGATAGTCCACTTCAATGCAGAATTTTTGTTTTGCATTGATGGCATGGAACTTCGTAGATTCACGGGAAGAATCCAATCCATGTAAAAACAGAATTTTCGATAAGCAGGAAGTCATTGTTTTTCTACACACTGTTTTCAAACATTTTTGGATGTGTTGAATATTTTATTTTTCAACAATTTTATGACTTCATTGTAGATAGAATTGTCAAAAAGAGAATTTAGCTTTTGGTCTAATTTATAGGCATTTAAAAGACTTTAGTCTTAAAGAAAATAGATTAAAAGGTTGAATTAAGTTATTGATATATATTTTAATGTATTGATAATTACAAGTATTTTTAAAGCTTTTAGTTATCATCTGATATCATTAAAATGTAGGTTTTCGAGCTTGAGTATTTAATTTTTATCTACTGCACATCTGTAAGGTAGGTTCTATGTCTACCTGAAGGTATAACGATTAAAACATCTTACTTCGATAAATTTCTACTTATTAAAAAAATGCGCGCATTGCTTACTGCTCAATTCAAAGGAAATCTGCTATGCTATGCAACTTCCGTTTTTTAACTATTTGAGACAGAGATGACGCAACATAACGCTCAATCGACTTCTGAACAAGCCATTTCCGAAAACGATTTAATTGCACAGCGTCATGCCAAGTTAGAGCACATCAAAGAGCACGCCAAGGAAACAGGTGTTAGCCCGTGGCCTAACACATTTAAGCGTGAACACTATGCACAAGACCTACAAGATCAATTCGCTGAAAAATCAAAAGAAGAAATTGAATCAGGCGAAAAGGTTTATGTAAAAGTTGCTGGTCGTGTGATGTTGAACCGTGGTTCTTTCATCGTAATCCAAGATATGACTGGTCGTATCCAACTTTATGTACCACGTAAAGAGTTGGATGCTGATGTTCTTGCAACTATTAAAGCACTCGATTTGGGCGATATTATAGCCATTGAAGGTTATATTGGTCGTTCTGGTAAAGGTGACCTGTATGTTCATATTGAACATTTTGAGCTTTTAACTAAATCACTTCGTCCTCTTCCAGACAAATTCCATGGTTTGACTGATACTGAAGTTAAATACCGTAAGCGTTATTTAGACCTCATCATGAACGAAGAAACACGTAAAACTTTTGAAATTCGTGCAAAAGTGGTGTCAGGTATTCGTTCATATTTGAGCAATGAGCGTTTCATGGAAGTTGAAACACCAATGATGCATGTGATTCCGGGTGGTGCGTCTGCGCGTCCATTCGAAACTCATCACAACGCTTTGGATATGCCTTTATTCTTACGTATTGCACCTGAGCTTTACTTAAAACGTTTGGTCGTTGGTGGTTTTGAGCGTGTGTTCGAAATTAACCGTAACTTCCGTAACGAAGGTGTATCAACACGTCATAACCCAGAATTCACCATGATCGAATTCTACCAAGCGTATGCAGACTACAAAGACCTGATGGCTTTGACTGAAAATATGCTTGAAAAATTGGCGATCGACATCTTGGGTTCGACTGATGTGCCTTATGGTGAAGAAGTGTATAGCTTCAAAGGTCCATTCAAGAAGATTTCGATGTTTGATGCGATTCTTGAACACAACCCAACGTTCACTGCTGAAAATGTGGCTGACCGTGAGTTCCTTGCTAACTTCGTTAAAAATGAACTGAAAGAGCAAGTAAAACCTGGTTTTGGTTTAGGTAAACTTCAAACCATCGTATTTGAAGAAACTGTTGAAACTGAACTTCGTCAACCGACATTCATCACAGAATACCCTGCGGAAACTTCACCATTAGCACGTCGTAATGATGATAATCCACATATTACCGATCGTTTTGAATTCTTCATCGGTGGTCGTGAGTTGGCAAATGGTTTCTCAGAGTTAAATGACCCAATTGATCAAGCTGAACGTTTCCAAGCTCAAGTTGCCGAAAAAGATGCAGGCGATGATGAAGCAATGCATTACGATGCAGACTTCATTGAAGCGCTTGAATACGGCTTACCGCCTACAGCGGGTGAGGGTATTGGTATTGACCGTTTGGTGATGTTATTTGCCAATGCTGCAAGTATTCGTGAAGTGATCTTGTTCCCACATATGCGTCATAAAAACTAATCATAAAAACTAATTAAGTTTTGAAATGAAAAACCCGCTTAATGCGGGTTTTTTATTTTGTGCTTTTATTGAGCATTTTAATCGAAATGATAAAAAATTAGGGTAGATACAGTTTCGCCCTTGAATAAATGAGTTGAAAAATCTAAGGTGGGCTGTGAATTAAACTTGAGAAAAAGAGCATGTATTTAAGAAAGTCACTCTATGCTGCTGTACTGTTTGGATTATCAGTTCCTGTTTTTGCTCAGGGGATTGTATTAAATAATGAAGAATTACGCGCAGATTTAAATTGATTAAATCAGCAAGGCGTCATTCAAATTAGCACCTCAACATGGCCGATGAGTGGTGATGAAATACAGCGCGCTTTATCTGCTGCAAAAGCGACGACATCTGTACAGCAAAAAGTATTACAAAACATTCAAAATAAATTGACTGCTGAAAATACACTATTAAAAGCCGAATTATTTGCTGAGTCAGATAAAAATAATTTACCGCAAAATTTTGGTGATCATCAAAAAGCGCAGTATCAAGGTACACTTGAACTGAACGTTGGTGGTGAAAATTGGGATGGTCGTTTACGTGTAAATGCTGAAGATAAACAACAAATTAATAATGATCAAGATGTAAATGTAGAAGGCACATACATTGCCGGGAAGCTTTGGAACCAATGGTTAATTGCAGGTCAGATTCCGACTTATTGGGGGCCTGGTCATGACGGTAGTTTAATCCGTGGTGATGCGAGTCGCCCTGTGTATGGTTTTACTGCACAGCGTGCAGAACAGAATGCTTTTGAAACACCGTGGTTATCTTGGATCGGCCCTTGGCAGTATCAAGCTTTTGCTGGTCGATTAGATGACTATGCTGCGGTTCCAGATACGAATTTAATTGGTTTTAGACTTACAGCACAGCCATTACCATATCTTGAGTTAGGGGCTTCACGTACTTTCCAAATTGATGGGGAAGGGCAACCAGGAAGTGCTAAGGCGTATTGGAATGCATTCATTGGCAAAGATAATGAATGTACAGATACGGGTTGCGCGGGTGAAGGAAATCCCTCAAATCAATTGGCTGGTTTTGATGCGCGTTTGAATTTACAACCATTATTGCAAGTTCCAGCCAGTCTGTATGGCCAATATATTGGTGAAGATGAAGCAGGTGGTTTGCCTGCAAAAAGCATGTATCTTGCTGGGGTTGATTATTCTTCAAGTGTGAAAAATATGCCTTATCAACTCTATACTGAATGAGTCGATACTCGAACCAATGGTGATGCTAAAGGCATTTCTTATAACCACCACATATATACAGATGGCTACTATCAACATGGCTATCCACTAGGTCATGCCTTAGGTGGTGATGCTTAAATGGTTTCAGTGGGTGGAAATATACGTATTGATCAACTAAACCGTCTAAATGGTCGTGTACTGTTTGCAAAAGTTTCTGAAACAGAGCGTGCTGCTTTGAACAACGCAGCATTTCCTGAAAAAGATGAATTGAAAGCTCTAGACTTAACTTGGACACATTATTTACGTCCAGATATGCCTTTAAAAATTAACGGTTGGGTAAGTGACTCAGATTTAAATGGTAATGATGGTGGAGTGTCAATTGGAATTGAACTACCATTAGATAACCGTTTATTTCATTACTAACTGATGTTACGCGCGTAAAAGTAATTACGCATTTTTAAAATGATTTTTTTAAGTCTATTCGACGGAGTCTTGCATCTAGGGTTTGAATAAAGGGATTAGCCTTCGGCTGGAGGTACTTTTGTTTCGGCAAAAGTACCCAAAACCATTGTCATCCGCAAAACTCGTTTACTAGCGTCAAATTACTCAAAGTATCGCAAAAACTTTTTTGATTAGAAGTAGTCCTGCCTCGAACAGTTGCGGATGACGTTACTGCGTATCGTTCTTTTATTTGAAGAAAATTGCGCTTCTGATGTTACTGCGTAACATCAGTTACTAATTTATATTCATTTTTAAAATGATGTATTCATTGAAAAGTCCGCTTATAGTGGACTTTTGGATATTGGTAGTTGCCAATTTTCAGACAAAAAAATACGCAATGATTGGGGTGTTCATTGCGTATAACAACGAATCTGTTTCCACAGGTTCGGTAAAGGAGAAATGTTATGAATTTAGGTATTCCTAAAACATAAATAGATAATAGAGTGAACGGTCAGTCATTTCATTGGTGTTCACGTTAAGTGATGTTACCTAACGTTAAAACTAAGGAGATTTTGTGAATACTTTCACAAAAAGTGCCTATAAAAAAGCCTTTCACATTGGAAAGGCTTAATTTTATGGAATTTTTTAAATTTAGAAGTGGAATACACCCAGTCCAGATTTAATCTCATCCAACGTTTGTTGGGTAATATCACGGCATTTATCGGTACCGGTTTTTAAAATATCCATGATGTAGTCAGGATCTTTTTGCAATTCTAAACGGCGTTCACGGATCGGGCCGATGAGCTCTTTTAGCACACCTTCAAGACGCTTTTTCACCGTACCATCGCCTAGGCCACCACGACGATAGTGTTCTTTCAGTTCCGCAACAGCATCTTTATCTGGGTCGAATGCATCAAGGTAAGTAAATACCACGTTACCTTCCACTTGACCTGGATCTTCAATACGTAAATGATTTGGATCGGTATACATTGCGTTTACGGCTTTTTTGATATCTTTATCAGTCGCATCAAGCACAATAGTATTGCCCAAAGATTTGGACATTTTTGCTTTACCATCAAAACCAGGTAGGCGACCTACATTAGAAAGTAGAGCTTTACATTCAGGTAGTACGTCACGACCAATTTGACGGTTTAAACGACGAACAATTTCATTGGTTTGTTCAATCATTGGAATTTGGTCTTCGCCCACTGGAACGACAGATGCTTTAAATGCAGTAATGTCGGCAGCTTGAGCTACTGGATAGCATAAGAAACCTGCAGGAATGTCACGCTCAAATCCACGCATTTGAATCTCAGATTTGATGGTTGGATTACGCTCTAAGCGAGAAACCGTCACAAAGTTCAAATATAACATGGTCAATTCATTCAATGCTGGTAAGCATGATTGAACGCAAATCGTGGTTTTAGTCGGATCAATTCCTACAGCAAGATAATCGGTTGCGACTTCAATAATATTGCGACGAACTTTTTCGAAGTTATCGGCATTATCAGTTAAGGCTTGGGCATCAGCTAAAAGAAGATGTTGATGATGCGAATCTTGTAAACCTACACGTGAACGTAAAGAACCTACAAAATGACCTAAATGTAATTGTCCAGTCGGACGGTCGCCAGTCAAAATCACTGGACGATTATCTTGAGTACTCATTATCTGTTCCAAAGTGGTAGTCAAAGCTACGGCTGATTTTCAAAGAATGTCACCATTGTACGGCATTCTATTTTTGATTGTTACTGACACAGCACAATTGACTGAAAAATGGGTGAATATTTTGTTAATTATTAAAAAACTAAATACAATTTTAGCGTTAAATAGAATTAGAATATTAAAAAATGCCTAAAGGATAAAAATAATGGCGAGTAGCTTATTAATCTTACTGGATGATATTGCAACTGTGCTGGATGACGTTGCTGTCATGAGTAAGATGGCAGCCAAAAAAACAGCGGGTGTCCTTGGAGATGATTTAGCACTGAATGCACAACAAGTCAGTGGTGTACGTTCGGATCGTGAACTTCCAGTTGTTTGGTCTGTGGCCAAGGGTTCTTTTATTAATAAATTAATTTTGGTGCCTGCTGCTTTATTGATTAGTGTAATCGCCCCGTGGTTAATCACGCCTTTATTAATGATCGGTGGTTTGTTTTTATGTTATGAAGGCGTGGAAAAAGTCCTGCATAGTTTGCATCATAAAAAAGCCAAAACAGAAGAAGTTGCTCGCGATGAGATGGCGCAAATTGAAACGGATTTGGTGACTTTTGAGAAAGAAAAAGTCAAAGGTGCAATCCGCACAGATTTTATTTTATCTGCTGAAATTGTCGTAATTTCATTGGGTACGGTGGCAACCGCGGCATTTGGGACCAAGGTCATGGTGCTTTCGGTGATTGCGATCTTAATGACTGTTGGTGTTTATGGTTTTGTCGCGATGATTGTCAAAATTGATGACTTAGGGCTTTATCTCACTCAACAAGCATCACAATTTAAAAAGACCGTTGGACAAGGTTTGTTAGCATTTGCACCTAAGTTGATGAAGACATTGACCATTGTTGGTACGATTGCCATGTTTTTAGTGGGTGGTGGCATCATTACCCATGGTGTGCCTTTGCTACACCATTTTATTGAAGGCTCTGTAGATTATGCAGAACATATTCCTACAGTTGGCAGTATTGTGGGTGCATTAACACCGACTTTAATCAATTTAGTGACAGGTTTTATTGCAGGTTTAATCGTGCTGTGCGTCGTGTCTTTAGTTCAAAAAGTATGGCCAAAGTCGCAAAAGGATTAATCTGTAAACGCACGGATATCAACTATTTTATATAAGGAAGATCACTATGCGCTGGAAAGGTCGAAGAGTTAGTTCAAATGTAGAAGACCGTCGCGGTGGTGGCGGTGCAAAAGCGGGTGGGATCAGTATTCTCGGTTTGGTTGTGGCATTTGTTGCGTGGAAGTTTTTTGGTGTAGACCCGCAGCAAGCATATCAGGCGACCAAACAAGTGACTTCACAGGGTCAAACGGCTGAAGTCAAAGGTTTGGATAATCCAACACCTGAACAACAAGAAGCGATGGATTTTGTTGGCACTGTTTTGGCCGATACTGAAGATACGTGGAATAAAGTCTTTCAAGAACAGTTAAATGCTCAGTATAAAGCGCCTAAATTGGTTATGTTTAATGGTGTGGTCAATTCAGGTTGTGGTACAGCACAAGCGGCAATGGGGCCGTTTTATTGCCCAGCAGATCAGAAGGTCTATATTGATACTGCATTCTTTAAAGATATGCGTACGCAAATGGGCATTACGGGTGAACAAAATCAAACAGAATTGAGTCGCCAAGATCAGGCGGGTGATTTTGCGCAAGCCTATGTGGTTGCCCATGAAGTTGGACATCATATCCAAACGATTTTAGGCATTTCTGAGCAAGTCCAGCAGGCCCGTGCGCAAGCATCTAAAGCTGAGGGTAATCGTTATTCGGTTATGCAAGAACTACAAGCAGACTGCTTTGCGGGTATTTGGGCGCATCATAATCAACAGCGTACCCAATTTTTAGAGCAGGGCGATGTAGAAGAAGCGATGGACGCTGCGCATAAGATTGGTGATGACTATTTACAGAAAAGTGCAACTGGGCAAGTGGTACCAGACAGTTTCACGCACGGCACCAGCGAACAACGTATGAAATGGTTCCAGACTGGATTAAAATCAGGCAATATCAATAGCTGCGATACCTTTAATCAAGCCATTTAAAACAAAAAAAAGGGGATGCAAACATCCTCTTTTTTTCATTGAAAAATAGATTGAAGCTTATTTGTTGAGAAATGATTTGAAGTTTCGAACAATACGATAGCTGACATACAATGCGGCAAATGCAAATAAAGCCACGCCAAAAACAGTATATTTAAGGCCTGAAATATCGTTTTGATAGAACTGTTTTAATTGGGCATCGCTATAGCGTAATTGTTTTTTTTGTCCAGTGCGGCTATTGGTGAAACTCACATTTTGGATATATTGAAATTGTCCGATTTTCAGTAAATCGAGGTGTTGAATTTGTCGGGTGTGTTGCTGATTAAATTCATCGAGACAAATATCTTGTGCATAGTTTTCACAATTCATTTTGGCAAGATAACCATTATTCGCCAGCATGATAAATATCGCACGATCGGGTGATTCATTATTGGAGACCAAAACCAATTGTTCTTTGGGTGTTGAATCCAGTGAGATCGTTTTTGCCTGACTAAAATAGTGCTCAGCACGTAAAATTTCCTGTGTCTTACTATAGCAAGTGAGGATCAGGGCCGCAGTAATGATAAAAATCACAGCAGCAAAAAAGAGTCGAAAAACAGTTTTAATAGTCTGATGCATAGGAGAAATCATGTAGATGATGAAAATGCATAAAATCTATGCAGGCTTGCTATGTTAAATGATCTTGATAAAAGATGTGAAAAAAACTGAATTGATACACGGAATTTAGATAAAATTCGTTAGAATATTTTATTTTTAAATACTAAATAATTTAGTATTTATTTTAAAAATACCTATATCTCACTCTGTAGGCAACACAGCACCAAAATTGGGAACAAAATGGGAAATTATTTTTTTCTACAGGTTTTTACCGTTATTTTTGCACTTTCGATTGCAACCACGATTTTTAATAAACGTATCTTGGGCTTTCCACAAGCCATAGGTGTTCCTATTGTTTCTGCAATTTTTGTCTTTATTTTGCAATGGGGTGCAAGTTTGCTCAATGGCAATCAATTTGTGACGATTAATTTGCACAATATTGAAGAGGCAGTTCGTCATATCGACTTTTATGACTTTTTAATTAATGGCGTGATTTGTTTTATTTTGACCTCATCTGCCTTGAAATTTAAAGTTTCCGATTTACGTTTGCATTGGAAGCCGATCAGTATTTTGGCCAGTATAGCCTTGGTGCTCTGTGCGGTGTTTTTTGGTGTTGCTTTATATGGTTATCAGTTCTTAATTGGTCATCATGTTGATTTATTAGTGTTGTTGTTATTAGGTGCTGCTTTAGGTGCGACTGACCCAATTGGGGTTAAAGGTGTACTAAGTTCGGTGCGTGCGCCACATCATTTGATGGTGAAATTAGAAGGCGAATCGCTCTTTAATGATGCCATGTGTATTGCTGTGTTTATGACTTTACTCAATGTTTTGCAAGGTGAACATTTTACCGTCATTGGTACGCTTGAAACACTGTTATATGAAATTGTTGTTGCAGTCATTATTGGCTGGGCATTCGGTTTAGGGATTTTACGTTTACTCCGCGGTAAACATGAAATGGAATCCTTGATTTTAACTACAGCATTATTGGCAAGTGGTTCATATCTAGTCGCTTTATTCGCACATGCATCTGCACCAATTGCATGCGTCATCGGTGGTTTGATTGTTGGCAATAAATGGAAAGAAATCCTTCAAGATCGTGAAATTCGGGAAGTTAATCATTTCTGGCATACCGTTGAAGGGATCATCAATTCCTTCTTATTTACCCTGATAGGTCTTGAGTTATTTATCTTAGATTTAAGTATCAGTTTGATTTTAGGCGGTATGGTGGCGTTTATTATTTTGCATGCATCGCGCTTTGCAGCAAACTATTTATCTTTTGCATTCTTCCCAAGTTTCCGCAAAAAAAGTTACAACGGTAGCCTTGCCATCTTATCGTGGGGTGGGGTTCGTGGAGGCATTTCACTGGCCTTAATCCTTGCTGTTGCCAATATTCCTGAACTTAGTGAATACAGCAGTATTTTGATTGGATATACATTTATTGCGGTATTAATGTCGGGGCTCGTGTGTGGTCTAGGTTTACCTGCTGTGATGAATGCTTTTTATTACAATCCGAATGAAGAAACCAAAGGCTTTAAAGGTTGGTACCAAAGAATGTGCCATAAAATGAATAAAAAGGGCTTCCAATATATTGTGGGTGAAGATATCCATGGTAATGAAACCATCACGGTATATAACCCAGAAGCATTAATAGATACCAAAGCGGATGATGGTGTTGCTGCTGTACATAATCCAGAGAAAGTGCAAGAAGTTCGTCGATTAGAAAACCCCGAAAACTTCTAAATTGCTTTGTTCGATTTAAAAAAAGGAAATGCTTGAGCATTTCCTTTTTTTATTTCTAGCTGTGTTCCATCATGAAACAGCAAAATGTGGGAAATTATGACTGGTCATTCAGCAGGAGATAAAAACATATTGATATTGCGATTAGCTATCAAAAAAGTTCTGATGGACTACATCTACTTGTTGACTCTATAGGTTTGAAGTTATTAGCTGAAGGTGAATCGAAACCTAATAAACATCAGTCTGAAGGTCGACGACAATGGCGTAAACTTCGTATTGGTATAGATGCTGAAAACATTGCAAACATGGACAATTCAGCTCATGACAACAATGTCAGCAGTTCATAAGTACTAGAAAACTTACTTGCATAAATTTCACCTAGTGAGCCAATGAATTCTAGCTATACCGATGGCGCATATGACACAAAATGCTGTAGGCATATCATTTCAGATTTATAAGCACTCTAGTCATTCCTCAAAGAAAAAATGCGAAACCATGAAAAGACAAAAAACTGTGGCTTTGGGAAGAAATGAATTCTTAAAGACAGTCCGACGTGTAAGGTGTGCCGTCATGAAGCTTTTAGTCACATCATGATAAAGTTTATTTGAAGTTCTGCTTTAAATGACGCTGTCTTTTTGCATAAAAAATACGATATCTCGCCATGTTTTTAATTGCATAAATGCGCTCTCTACCAAGGGGCGATATTTATACAAATGGTTGTCATAGCCCAAATGTGTCGATAAAGTTGAATTTCTCACATTGAAAAATACTGATGTGACCTTGAAAGATTTACTCGATCACAACCAATTACTGTACTAATCTGTAAAAATTAAGTATTAATCAAAGAGAACCTTAGGGTTCTCTTTTTTGATGCGACTCAAAGGAGCTCATGTGAAGCAGAGTGATGAATTGGCAACGCAGATTTTGTCGGTTATTCAATTGATACCGCAAGCGAAGATTGCCACTTATGGACAAATTGCCAAATTAGCGGGTTTACCGAAGCATGCACGACTGGTTGGCTATGTGCTTAAGCATCTAGATGCAACATCAACGATCCCATGGCATCGGGTGGTCAATGCGCAGGGAAAAATCAGCACGCAGCGCTGTAATGAAAAAGGCGAAAATATTCAGCAATTGAAATTGGCAGCTGAAAATGTCTTTGTAGTGAATGGACGCATCTCATTGAAACAATATCAATGGATACCTTAAAAAATCCTTGCCTTAAACTTAGCGTTTTAATTTTATTATTGATGAAGTAGTCAATAAAAAGCCCTCTAGGATCAGAAGGCTTTTTTAAGCTATAAATCTAATGGCTTATTTGCGTACAACCAAAACAGGAATGTCTGAAGCACCCAGTACGCTTTGAGCTACGCTGCCCAAGAAGAATTTTTTGATCCCAGTACGGCCATGTGAACCAATGATAATCAAGTCCGCATGTGTTTCTTCTGCAGCTTTAACCAGTTCTGTATGCACCACTTGACCTTCAAGTAAGCGAGTTTCAACAGTGACACCTTCAGTTGAAAATTTCGCTTTTGCTTCTTCAAGTGTATTTAAAATTGATGCACGAGCACGTTCAATTAAATCATTGGTTTGCGCTGCTGAAATATACTCTGCAGCAATATATGGATCGAGCGTCAGTACTTGAACCACAGTAATTTTACTGCCAAAAGTTTTTGCAAACTCGACAGCTTTAGCCACCGCAGCATAAGAAGTTTCTGAACCGTCCACTGGAACTAAAATATTATTTAAAGCCATCTTATTTCTCCTTATCTGATCAATTGAATTTGGATGGAAAAACCTGAAAAAAAGCGCTATTTACATTGATCATAGTTTCATCATACGCTTTTTTATTTAGGAATAAAACCAAGTAAATTCATAAGGATATTGTGAATTTTTCAATAAAAATATTGCAAAAATATAGACTTGTTTTCACCTCGCTTAGCGATAGCAAAAATGCTCAATAATGTAAGCACCTATGTCTAGATTGTAAGACAATTTGGTGCTGAAAAATTGAGTCTAGATGAATTCATCCAGCAGTGGACAGGGTTTTAATCACACTGTTTCTCTTGTTCTGTCAGGGTAATATGCAACGCTTGTTGCTCAAGCAAGCTTAATTTATGCAACGCATCTTCAGGGAAGATCTGTTTTTGCAAGCGTTGAATTTGTCGTGCTGATAAATGCTGATTGGCACAATACATCGCAGCTTCATTGGCGCGCGCAACGCTGACCAATTTCTCCTGATCATTGAAGTCGAGACGAATGATAGGCTGCTGTGCTCGGCTAAGTTGAGCCATGCTACGCTTTTGTTGCATGCTTAATAAGGGCTGTTTATTAATCCAAGTCGCCACATCACGTCGCACACCATAGTAGTCAACAAAAATAGGTGAGACTATTTGGCAGCCCGTTAAGGTCATGACGGCAAGGCTGAGGGTCAGACAGGCTTTTTTTATCGAATTGAATTGCATGATAAAACTCTAATTTTTAATCAAAAAATATAGTAATTAGGGCTAAAAATAGCATGATTTGCTTAAATAGTAACATCTTGAACTTTGCTTGTTTAAACTCTGAACAATTGCAAACAAAAATGCTTGACGATAATGTGTGAAATCTAGATAATGCCACCACAGTTTACGGCTATGTAGCTCAGTTGGTTAGAGCACCGCACTCATAATGCGGGGGTCACAAGTTCAAGTCTCGTCATAGCCACCATTTTTATAGACCAAGCTCTCAGCTTGGTCTCTTTTTTTGTGCCTAGAAAAAGTCAAATAGATTGAAATAATTACAGCACTAATAAAATGATCTATTTACGATGTTAATGTAGAAAAAAAGAGAACTCAAATCTTTGATGTTATGAATTGATGTCCTAACTTTTGAAATACACATCTCAATTACTTTTTATATTTACTGCTGTGTTTTTTGCGCCTATAAAAAAAAGCCCAGTGATAGAACTGGGCTTTTTGATTTGAATCGAGTAATTAGATACCCGGTTTCCAACCATTCACGATCGGGTAGCGACGTTCACGGCTAAATGCACGTGAGCTGATACGTGGACCGATTGCGCCTTGGCGACGTTTGTATTCGTTTAGATCAACCAAACGGATGACTTTTTTCACCACTTCAGCATCAAAACCTTTGGCAATGATGTCATCTTGGCTCATGTCTTCTTCGATATACGCATACAAGATGGCATCCAATACTTCGTATTCAGGTAGAGAGTCTTGGTCTTTCTGATCTGGACGAAGTTCCGCAGAAGGTGGGCGAGTAATCACACGTTCAGGGATCACTGGTGTTTCTGAAATGCTGTTACGGTATTTTGCTAGTTCAAATACAATCGTTTTATAGACGTCTTTAAGAACCGCAAAGCCACCGACCATGTCACCGTACAATGTACAGTAGCCAACAGATAATTCAGACTTGTTCCCTGTAGAAAGGACTAAATTGCCGAACTTATTCGATAAGGCCATTAACAATGTACCGCGAGAACGCGCTTGTAGGTTTTCTTCAGTTGCATCTGTCGGTGCATTGCCAAAGAATGGGAACAAGGTTTGCATAAAGCCATTCACAATTGGATTGATTTCGGCAATACCAAAAGTTACGCCCATATTCTTGGCTTGTTCAGCCGCATCTTCAACACTGATTTGTGCAGTATAAGTATATGGCATCATGACCGCTTGAACTTTATCTGCGCCAATCGCATCGGCAGCAATCGCTAAAGTTAATGCTGAGTCAATACCACCAGATAGACCTAAAATCACACCTGGGAAGCCTGAACGTTGTACGTAGTCACGTGTTGCGATCACAAGGCTTTGGTAGATTTCAGCCATGGTATTTAATACAGGCGTGATTGCACCTGTTTTAAAGGCTTTTTGTTCAGCATCGTATTCTGCGATATATAGATCTTCAACAAAACTCGGTGCTTGCAATGCAACTTCACCTGAATTGTTCATCACAAAGCTTGTGCCATCAAAGACAAGGTCATCTTGACCGCCCACTTGGTTACAGTAAACCAAATTGATGTTCAATTGTTTGGTCAATGCAGCCATGGTTTCAATGCGATGCTGTGGTTTACCAACTTCATAAGGTGAAGCATTTAAAACCAAAGCGGTTTCAACATTTAACTGAGCAAGCTGTTGAACAGTTGGTAATGCCCAAACATCTTCGCAAATCAACACACCAAACTTATGACCTAAATATTCAAAGACAAGGTGTTGATGACCCTCACTGAAATAACGTTTTTCATCAAAAACGCTATAGTTTGGAAGATTTTGTTTGTTGTAAATCCCGAGAACTTGACCATTTTTCATGACGGCAGCAGAGTTATAGCGCTGACCATCTTCAGTTTGATTCACAAAACCAAAGACTAAAACGATGTCCTTAACGTTCGCCAATTGTTCAAAAGCTTGCTGTGTACGTTTATTTAAACTTGGACGTAATAATAAATCTTCAGCAGGATAACCAACTGTAGAAAGTTCAGGAAAAACAATAATATCTGCGTTCTGTTCTTTTGCAGCATTGGCTTGTTGAAGCATTTTTGCTGCGTTTGATTCTAGATTACCAATATGCGGAGAGAACTGAGCAAGTGCAATTTTAAAACTATTCATTCCAACTAAATCCTATTCCTATAGGTGAATACACTTAACACACTGATTTGTATTATTGTGATTATTCAGCGAGTGTATTTAGATACGAAAAATACTGCCGAAAGGCGAAAACAAAACACCATCATCGTATGATAATTCACTTGTTTTGATGCAAAGCAAAAAAATAAGGTGAACCTATTTTATCTGAATTTAAGCGAGATACTAGAGGTATTCATAGCTTTTAAAAGTCTAGCTGAGCTTATGTGCTATAAAGTAAATATTAATGCTGTTTTTTTGTACTTAAAATAGCGTCAATGGCCGAGCACTAGTGTGAAATAGAATGATCAGGCGATATTCAATTTTATCTATAAATATTCGTCAAAGAGCATTGACGCTTTACAGCTCAATTTGATGAACAAGTTCTGGATATAAAATAATATTTTTAATTCGCTTTAAATAGATGTCACGAGCAATGTCGCCTTGTTGCTCAATGTTGTAGTCAAAAAATGCTTTGTGTGGTTTAAGGGTATAGTGGTAAGGATTATATTTTTTAAAACTAAAGAAATACGCCATCTGTAAAACAGCACCCCGACCCAAAACATTGATCTGCTGCTGGTATTGATAAACATGGGCCATCTCATGAATAAACAGGGCGCGATATCCTAAAGACGCTTTGGCATAGTCCGCTTTAAACAGTAAATTTCGTGCATGGATATACCCCTGAGGCGCCATGACCACATGCGCCGATTGCCAAGGCAAAAAAGGGTGATTCATCACTTTCACTTGCTCATATTGAATTAAATCACCAAACACACTCTGACACATGGATATTTCACCTGCCGTGAGTGATCGATATTTAAAACCTTCAAGTTTTAATAGTCGAATGAGTGTGTGAAAAAAGGGCAACATGATGAAAAGTGTTTATTGTTCCAAAGGGATGTGTAGATTTACTATAACCTGAAAATACAATATCAAGCTGTTGCGCTGTATTTAAAGAGCGATATTTTTGCATCTGCTACAGCGAAAAATCGGTTAGGGCGTTACAATTTAGTTTTCGGTCGAACAGATAGTCAGATGCAAGCAAGGATCAATACTTTAATTTCTGAAATCAGCAAAAATATGTATGAACGCGAGCAGATTATTGCATTGAGTTTGCTGGCTGGTGTTGCGGGCATGAATACCTTTTTATATGGTTTGCCCGGCACAGCAAAAAGTTTGATTTCGCGTCGAATCGCGTCTGCTTTTGAAGTCCATGACTATTTTGAATACTTGATGAATCGTTTCAGTACACCGGAAGAAATTTTTGGACCGGTATCGATCAAAGCCTTAAAAGAAGATCAATATATTCGTAAAACAGAACATTATTTACCACGAGCAGATTTTGCTTTTTTAGATGAAATTTGGAAAGCCAGTCCAGCGATTTTAAATACTTTACTGACCTTGGTGAATGAGCGGAGTTTTAAAAATGGTGACATTGTCCAAAAAGTTCCATTGAATGTTTTGGTTAGTGCATCGAATGAAATTCCCGAACCAAATCAAGGTCTAGATGCATTGTATGATCGTTTTATTTTGCGTTTAGAAGTGCCGCCGATTGCTATTGCAGAAAACTTCCATGCACTATTAGAGGCCAAACCGAGTCAAGTCAGTGTTGAAGTCGATGCAACTTTAAAAATAACAAAAGCAGAGTTACAAGATTGGCGGGAACAGATTTATCAGGTGGATTTACCCGAATCGATTTTAAATCTATTTGATCAACTTAAAACACGACTCAATCATAACTTTGAAGATCACGTGGTCTATGTCTCTGACCGTCGTTGGCAACGTGTGGCTTATTTAGTCAAAGCCTGTGCATTTTTAAATGATCGTCCATCGGTGATTTTGAGTGATCTATTGATTTTAAAACATTGCTTGTGGAATCAGCCTGAAGACATTGGTTTTGTATCGCAGCAGATAGATGAAGTATTGGCTGAAAATGGCTTAAATTACGGTTTGCAATTCGAACAGCATGTGGCAGAGAAGGATGCACTTGAACAGCGGGTGCTCAATCATTTTTATTATACCGATGATGTGTATGAGAGTTATTTAATTCATGGCATTGACTACTTGCGTGCAGTGACTAATCTAGATCGACACTATAAAGATAAAGTGTTGTATCTCGAACTGGATAAAATGGATACGAAAAAGGACTTCTTTGCCTTAGATGATACTGGTGAAGAAGTGCGTGGCATCGTATGTAATTTTAATGGTTCAAGAGTATGTACGTTAAAAGGTGGTTATTACGGCTTAGAAGAAGTGGTGACGCCGTATATAAAACATACCAAAGGTAGTCCACGCAGCTCTCTTTCAGCACAAAGCCAATATGAGCTGTTACACGAAGTTCAACAGCTCAAAGCACTGTTTCAAACAGAATTGGATCTGTTGACGGAACGCTTTAACAGTCAAAAACATCAGTTTAAATCGGTCTTTGTCACTGAACAGGATATTCAACAATTAATTCAATCTATTGAGCAGCAATTGGCGAGATATCAGTTGCAGTTACAAGATTGTGAGCGCTTGGAACAGTTATGTCGCAATTAAAACTGACACGACATCAAACTCAATCGGCACTCGATGAATTAAGTTCACAACTATATGATGAATTAAAACAATCCAGTTTAAAACATTGGTTGGAAGATCATAAAGTTGCAAAAAAGCTCGATCAAAAAATTCAGGAATGGGCCTTTCAGGCAAAATCGAGTTTAGATCAGCAGCATCCCTATGCAGTGGCGCAGCAGCAATTGGAATATTGGCTTGCGTTAAAGCATTGGGAGCAGGGTGATTTTGTTCAATTCCACACTGAATATGCCGCCTTCATGCAAACCTTAGGGATTCCAGAATTCACTGAAATGTGGCAACAGAGCCAACAGCCATTGCTGACCAAGCAGCAGCGTCAATTACAAATAGAGCTATTTAAAGGCAAATGGCAGCGTAAATTGACCGAAGCCATTGCGCATTGGGAGTTTGAGCAGCTCAGGTTACAACGAGATGCCTTTTTAGATGAAATCAAAGATTTTCTTGCGACATTGTCGAAAATGGTCAAGCACCATGACAGTGTCGGGTTTGAAACTGGGATTTTTCTAGACTATTCCAAAGGGCAATTAACTGAGCATGATGTACAGAACTTTGAGCAATGGGCGAATTATCTCGAGCAAGATCGGGCGCTTAAACGTTTATGTCAAATGATCGGAAGCGCACAGCCGAATATGCCACGTAAGCGGATTTCTGCGCAGTTAGAACAAGAACCACTGCAGCTTATTCACACCCCGATGGCGCAAGAGGAAATTACTGGAATTAAATTGGCACAAGAACTCAGTATGGCTTTACCTAGCGAGTTGGCGCTATTAGCCGATCCAGACTTGCAAGTTTTATTTGATTTGAAATATTTAGAATCTAATTTGATGAGTTTTAATCGACAAGGTCAGCAACAGGGACGGGTGATTGAAGACCAACGCCATACGCAGCATCGAGTCGGACAAAAAGGCCCGATGATTGTCTGCTTAGATACCAGTGGCTCAATGAATGGGCAACCTGAACTGATTTCCAAAGCGATTTGTTTGTATTTATCTATTCGAGCGCTAAAAGAAAAGCGAGCGATGTATTTGGTGAATTTCTCGACCAATTTAACCGCGCTGAATTTACAGCGTAACAGCGCTTTGGATGATGTCATTCACTTTTTAGGGCAGTCATTTCATGGGGGAACCGATATTATCCCTGCGATGAATCATGCCGTGGACATGTTGAAACAACCGAATTTTGTACATGCCGATGTGGTGGTAATTTCCGACTTTATAATGGGTCAACTGACTGAAGAACTCATGCAAGAGATCACACATTTTAAGCAGCAGGGCAATGGATTCTATGCTGTGGCTATCGGTAATTTTAAACTAGATCATTTAGATGACAGCCTGTTTGATCATCAATGGGTCTATCAATCTGTGACTGGCGAAGTGCAAAAAATCTAATAATCGTCCCTCACAAAAAATACGCCATGACCTTTAATGACAAGCTTTTGAGCCATACAGCATTGATGTTTTAAAGATTGTCTGACAAAGAAAATATTTGAGCATTTTTGCAAATCTAGAGGTCGGTTTTGCTAATGGTCTAGTGATCTATCTCACTTAATTTGATCCTCAATCTATGTGTTTTTACTTTAATCGACATGAAGTCAATGAACGGTAAACACCCAAATTGAGAGCAAAATCATGAGCGCTTTTCAACCGATAAAAAAAACTTTAGCACGCGTATTTGCAGGCCCTGTCTTTGACCCAACAAAACAGTCTGCCGTTGTTCCTATTCGTCATATGAAATTTGATTTCGAGCCAGAAAAAATTGATCCAAAATTTTATATGAATGCAGAATTGGCCAGTGCCTATTTTGCATCTTTATCTATTTTCTTAACCCGTGGCGAAGATTTAGTGATTGATACTGCTCGATATCATCGCGACTTTATTCAAGATCCTGTATTAAGACAACGTGTCACGTCGTTGATTGGGCAAGAGGCCATTCATTCACGTATGCATGAAGAAATGAATGAAGCATATCGCGCAAGAAATCTGCCTGTGCAATTTTTTAGAAAGTTAGAACACTACGTCTTTGCCTATGGTTTTGAACGTATGCCACAGCCAATGAAGTTATCCTTAATGGCAGCAATTGAGCATTTCACCGCAGTGCTTGCGGAATACATGATGAATCATGAAGAAATCTTTTTTAATTCAATAGATGAAAAGCAGCGCGCTATTTGGATGTGGCATATGTTGGAAGAGTCTGAACACAAAGACATTGCCTATGATGTTTATCAAGAATTATCAGGTAATTATGCTTTACGTATAGCAGGATTTTTCCCTGCATTAATTACCATTTTGGGTTTGATTTCGATAGGCGCTTCGATTGTCCCTTTCTACAGAAAGCCATCAAATTTGATTAGCCTAAGCTACTGGAAAGATGTTCCGCGCAGTTTCCAACTGATTTTTGGTCTAAGAGATGGTGTTTATGGCAGCAGCCTCGGGCATATTTTTGATTATTTACGACCAAGTTTTCACCCAAATGATCATGACACTTCTGCATTTCTTGAATATTACAAAAAGCGCTTGTTGAACCCTGTTGATGGCGTGTTGACACCTTATTTTGTCAAAGAATTTACCCCAGCATTAAAACGATAAAAGGACAAAACCATGGGTCTATTTGGAAAAAAGAACAAGCCAAGTGAAAACGCTTATGCGGTGGTCACAGGTGCAGGCAGTGGTATTGGACGAAGCTTTGCTTTAGAGCTAGCACGTCGTGGCGGAACAGTGGTCTGTGCCGATATTCATTTAGAGGCAGCACAGGAAACGGTGGATCAAATTCAATCCATGACCTCATCAAATGCTTATGCAGTGCAGTGCAGTGTGATGTAGGTAAGGCTGAAGAAGTAAAAGCATTGTCAGAGCAAGCTGAGCAGTTGATGGGACATGCTGTGACTTTAGTGATCAACAATGCAGGCGTCTGGCTGGGTGGTAAATTTGATGAGCTGAGTTTAGACGACTGGCAGTGGTGTATGCATGTCAATTTGTGGGGTGTAGTGCATGGCTGTCATTATTTTGTACCTAAGCTGAAACAAAATAAGCAGGGCGGCGCGATTATTAATGTTGCTTCTGCTGCGGCATATACTGCTGCACCAGAAATGACAGCATATAACGTGACGAAGTCGAGTGTGTTGGCATTGTCTGAAACTTTATCGGCAGAGCTCAGATCGGCAAATATCCGTGTGAATGTGCTGTGCCCAACCTTGGTGCCAACCAATATTATGAAAAATGGTCGCTTACCCAATCGATATTCAGGCTTAGCCGATCAATTGCTGATGAATCATGCATTTACGACGAGTCACGATGTCGTCAATTTGACATTGAATAATTTAGATGCAGGGAAGTTGTACACCATTCCGCAACCTGATGCCAAATTATTTTGGTGGTTAAAGCGTTTATCCCCGCAAACCTATACCCGTTTATTGGGGGTGGGTTATCCCATATTTAACAACTATATTAAAAAGTCGGGAGCAAAAGCATGAACATGCCGACACAATTACATGACGAAGATGTAAAAGCATTAGATCAAGAGAAAACTCAAACTAAAAAGCCCACAGCACATACTAATGCACGTCGTCCTGCATCGTCTTCTGCTAAAGCTAAAAAAGCAGCACAAGACCAAGCAGAGCCAGAACCTAGCCTACAAAAACCAAGCGTAGAAAATCAAGTGCGTGTCTACGATACCATTGTGATTGGTGCGGGGATATCCGGTTTAGCTGCCGCTCATCAAATGAATGAACGGGGTTATACCGATTATGTGGTTTTGGAAAAAGCCAATCGCGTGGGAGGAACATGGCGCGACAACACCTATCCAGGTTGTGGATGTGATGTTCCTTCGGCTTTATATTCGTTTTCATTTGCGCCGAGTCATAAATGGAGTCATTTATTTGCCAAGCAACCTGAGATTCTGAACTATTTAGAAGATGTTGCGGAGCAGCATGCGCTTTATCGCAACATTCAGTTCAACTGTGAATTAATTGCAGCGGAATGGAATGAGCAATTAAAGCAATGGCAATTAGAGACCAGTAAAGGTAAGTATGCGCGAGAACGGTGATTTTTTCCACGGGGCCGATTACTGAACCGCAAATTCCAAAAATTAAAGGTATTGAAAGCTTTGAAGGTGAAATGTTCCATTCTGCGCGATGGAACCATGCCTATGACTTAAAAGATAAACGTATTGCAGTAATTGGTACGGGGGCATCTGCGATTCAGTTTATTCCTCAGGTTCAACCTATTGCCAAAAATGTGGTGGTGTTTCAACGGACCGCACCATGGGTATTACCTAAAGCAGATTTGCCACTGAATGACCGTGCGAAAGGTATCATTACCCGCTTTCCAACTGTTCAAGAAACTTGGCGCAAAAGTGTGGCCGGTATATTAAATGGTATTAATTTAGGGCTGCGTAATCCTTCACTGTTAGAGCCAGTCAATTATTTGGGTCGTCAGTTGTTGAAAACACAAATTCAAGATGCTGAATTACGTGAAAAAGTAACACCAAACTTTTCTATTGGTTGTAAGCGTCTTTTATTTGCCAATAACTATTATCCTGCGTTGCAGCAAGCCAATGTTGAACTTGTGCCACATGTTTTAGTTGAAATAGAAGGTAATACCGTCATCGCTGCAAATGGTGAACGTCATGAAGTCGATGTCATTATTTGGGGCACAGGATTTGAAGTTTCTCATCCGCCGATTGGACAACGTGTAAAAAATGCCAAAGGGGAGTTATTGTCAGAACTTTGGAAAAACAGTTCTCCTGAAGCGTTTTTGGGTACCAGTATCGCGCAAGTACCTAATGCCTTTTTGGTGCTCGGGCCAAATATTTTGGTTTATGACTCATTCATTGGTATTGCAGAAGCACAGGTTGGATATATTGTTGATGCCTTGGTAAAAATGAAACAAGAGAAGATACAGCGGCTTGAAATTAAGCCAAATGTATTGGCGTATCACAATGCAAAAGTGCAGACACATCTACAGACTACAGTCTTTAATAGTGGTGGTTGTAAGAGCTATTACTTAGATGCCAATGGACGCAATTTTGCAGCTTGGCCGTGGTCACTGAAACAGTTAAAGCAGCGTCTTAAACAGGTGGACTTGACAGACTATGAGACTGTTGCTTAGAGAAGGTTGCTTAATAAAAGTTACTTAACTCGATAAGCCAAAATGAAGCATCATCAATATTTAAACCTTTTGTTTACAGCCTAATTTCTACGTGGAATTAGGCTTTTTTATGACGATATCTGATGAAGCAGTGTGAGATTTTCTAGAAAATGGCGATTTAAAATACACTCAGCAATAAACAGCATACTTTATAACTTGTGAGACATCGTTTTATCTAATGATTGAGTTGAAAAATCAGTCAGATGGGGCTGTTTTAAAGTGCAAAATAAATCTAGCTGCATAAAAAAACCGCCCCAAAGGGACGGTTTTTAGATTCGCACAATTCTTTCGAATTAACGACCTTGGATATCGCGTTGAGTTTCGCCAGTGTAAAGCTGACGAGGACGACCGATTTTGTAAGGTGCGCTGTGCATTTCTAACCAGTGGCTGATCCAACCAACAGTACGTGCAAGAGCGAAGATTACTGTAAACATTTCTGTTGGGATACCAATCGCTTTAAGGATGATACCTGAGTAGAAGTCTACGTTAGGGTATAGGTTACGTTTGATGAAGTATTCGTCAGAAAGCGCAATACGTTCAAGTTCCATAGCCAAAGCAAGTTGTGGATCGTTGATACCAAGTGCAGTTAACACTTCGTCACAAGTCTCTTTCATTACTTTCGCACGTGGATCGAAGTTTTTGTAAACTCGGTGACCGAAGCCCATAAGTTTAACTTCTTTAGTTTTCACTTTTTCCATGAACGGAGCAACGTTTTCTACAGTGCCGATTTCATCAAGCATCTTAAGAACAGCTTCGTTCGCGCCGCCATGAGCAGGTCCCCATAGAGCCGCGATACCCGCAGCGATACATGCGTATGGGTTAGCGCCAGTAGAACCAGCAAGACGTACTGTAGAAGTAGACGCGTTTTGTTCGTGGTCAGCATGAAGCGTGAAGATACGGTCCATTGCTTTAGCAAGAATAGGGTCAACTTTGTAATCACGGTCTGCAGGAGTAGCAAACATCATGTACAAGAAGTTTTCTGCGTAGCTTAAGTCGTTACGTGGGTAAACGAATGGTTGGCCTACTGTGTATTTGTAAGTCCAAGCAGCTAAAGTAGGAACTTTAGCGATTAAGCGAATAGCAGTGATTTCGCGGTGGTCAATGTTTTCAACATCGAAACCGTTGTGATAGAACGCAGAAAGCGCACCAACAACACCACACATGATCGCCATAGGGTGAGCGTCACGACGGAAACCATTGAAGAAACGGCCAACTTGATCGTGAACCATAGTGTGGTTACGAACTTTAGCATCGAATTCTTGTTTTTGTTCAGCAGTAGGAAGCTCGCCGTTCAAAAGAAGGTAGCAAGTTTCTAAGTAGTCTGCTTTAGTAGCAAGCTGGTCGATTGGGTAGCCACGGTGTAGAAGAACACCTTTACCGCCGTCAATGAAAGTGATTTTAGATTCACAAGCAGCCGTTGAGACAAAACCAGGATCAAAAGTAAAGTGACCTGCGGCCAACACATCTTTAACGTCAATTACATCTGGGCCTAGAGTGCCACTGTAAATTGGTAAGTCAATTTCTTTGCCATCAAGCTGTAAAACGGCTTTTTTGCCAGTTGCTTCAGACATTCAATAGATCTCCTGTCCTGGTGAATGTTTTATCTGACTCAGTACTAATCTTTTAATGCGAGAATCAGACGGATCAAAAATTTGCTCTAAGATTAGAGGGAACTGAAATTTTGTCAATTATACTTATGGATATAAATTGAGGATCATTGATTGAAATGAAGCACAATTCATCCGCTTAAAAAATGAGTAAAATCACAGTGCCGACGCAGTATAATAAGTCAAATTGCAGGGGAGGTGCAGATTAAAAAAAGCCTATTGCCTTAATTGTAAGCAATTTTTAATTCTTAAAAACTCTGAAACAAATATGAATTACAAGACCGCTATTTCATTAAATTATTATAATTTTCGTAACTTACACACATCTGTGGCTCTAAATTGCTGTTTTCTTATTTATAATTAAAACGACTTAATCGCCCTTAAAAAAAAGTTCGTTTGGTTAAAAAATAGTTAATTAAACGCCTTAAACAGCCTAATAAATGATCATTTTTGTCATTGGAATGGGAAATAATGGTGTTTTATTGAACGGATTTGCTGTTGCTGAGATTTTTATGCACAGACTAAGTACTTATTTCGTTTCATGATCTTTGAGTTTTATCATTTGAGAAAATGATGCACATTTATTTTTATGATTAAGGCTTGGCGAATGTGCTGGAAGATTTTAAAATGTAGTGGGAAAAGAAAGATTTAGATTTGTTCATCTTTAGTCTAAAAGTTTAAATCACCATATACACACAAAAACAATAAATGAAATTTACATTTAACTGATTAAAACCAACAAGATAGTCTGATTTTCTTAGATAAATAAGGTATTTGTTTTTAGAAAAGTTATTGTTAATGATTCTTATTTAAGGATATTTTGCAAAATTCCTAATTGTCTTCGTTTGTGTTTTGAAAGTTCACGTTTTATAATTCCCTGTCGTTTATAAGATCAGACAGCTGCAGAGTTTATTATATTGTAATGTCTGACTATGCTAGCTTTCCTACGAATTAATTCCAACAAACTCCGGATGGAGTTTTTACTTACAGGATGCCCGCTGTGAAAAGCAACAGACCTGTCAATTTGTCCATGGGTCAAGTTTTAGAAGTAAACTTAAAATCCCCTGTGGCTATTGCATCAATTTTACACCGTCTATCAGGTGTTATCGTATTTTTACTCGTACCGGTCCTTCTTTGGATTTTAGACAAATCTCTATCTTCACCTGAAGGTTTTGCGCAAGTTCAGGCTGTGTTTGACAGCTTTATTGTGCGTTTTGTCGTATGGGTATTTGTAGCCGGCTTAATTTATCACCTTATCGGTGGTATCAAGCATCTATTTGCAGATCTTGGCGTTGCTGAAGAACTTCAAAGTGGTCGTATCGCAGCTACTATTTCATTGATCTTGTCTGCAATCGGTATTGTTGCAGCATTTGTATGGATTGTTCTCTAATGAAAAGTGCTACAGGTTTAACAGGATCAGGTTCACGCGATTGGTTTATCCAACGTGTAAGTGCCGTTGTATTGGCTGTTTATACTATTGTTGTACTGGGCTGGATCCTTTGCAATAGCGGATTCACTTTTGAGCAATGGTATGGCTTTATGATGACAACACCAATGAAGATTTTATCTTTATTGTCTGTCTTATCTCTTGTTGCGCATGCTTGGATTGGTATGTGGCAAGTATTCACTGACTATGTGACTACTCGTCAAATGGGTCCTTCAGCAAACGGTCTGCGTTTAGTGCTGACTTCTGCAGTGATTGTTGCAGTATTTGCATACGCGATCTGGGCGATCCAGATTTTTTGGGCAAATTGATAGGAAGATATCATGGGCGCTATAACCCCTAAAGAAGATTACACAAATATTCCACACCAAACTTTCGATGCAGTCATCGTTGGTGGTGGTGGTTCAGGTATGCGTGCTTCTTACCAACTTGCTCAAGCTGGTTTGAAAGTTGCTGTACTGACTAAAGTATTCCCAACTCGTTCACACACTGTTGCAGCGCAGGGTGGTATTGGTGCATCTCTTGGTAACATGCAAGAAGATAACTGGCACTACCACTTCTACGACACAGTTAAAGGTTCTGACTGGTTAGGTGACCAAGACGCAATTGAGTTTATGACTCGTGAAGCGCCTCAAGTTGTATATGAGCTTGAACACCTAGGTATGCCATTTGACCGTAACGCTGACGGTACAATTTACCAACGTCCGTTTGGTGGTCATGCTGCGAACTATGGTGAAAAACCAGTTCCACGTGCATGTGCTGCTGCCGACCGTACAGGTCACGCACTTCTTCACACGCTTTATCAAAGCAACGTGAAAATGGGTACTCAATTCTTCGTAGAATGGATCGCACTTGATTTGATCCGTAACGAAGCAGGCGATGTACTTGGTGTGACAGCAATTGACCAAGAAACGGGTAAAATTGCAGTATTCCAAGGTAAAGCTACATTGTTTGCTACTGGTGGTGCTGGTCGAGTTTACCGTGCATCTACTAACGCTTATATCAACACTGGTGACGGTCTTGGTATGGCAGCTCGTGCAGGTATTCCATTACAAGATATGGAATTCTGGCAATTCCACCCAACAGGTGTTGCGGGCGCAGGCGTATTGTTGACAGAAGGTTGTCGTGGTGAAGGTGCGATCCTTCGTAACGATGCTGGTGAGCCGTTCATGGAACGTTATGCTCCGACACTTAAAGACTTGGCACCTCGTGACTTCGTATCACGCTCTATGGACCAAGAAATTAAAGAAGGTCGTGGCTGTGGTCCTAAGAAAGACTACATCTTGCTTGATATGACGCATCTTGGTGCTGAAACAATCATGAAACGTCTTCCATCTGTATTTGAGATTGGTAAGAAATTCGCGAACGTTGACATCACTAAAGAGCCAATTCCTGTAGTACCTACAATCCATTACCAAATGGGTGGTATTCCTACAAATATTCATGGTCAAGTGGTTGTTCCTGTATCTCGTGAAACTGAAGCTTTGGTTGCGAACTACAATAAAGAAACTGGTGTGTACTCACACAATGCGGGTGACCGTGATTTCACTAAACCAGTGAAAGGTTTCTATGCAATCGGTGAATGTTCATGTGTATCTGTACACGGTGCAAACCGTCTAGGTACAAACTCATTGCTTGACTTGGTTGTATTTGGTAAAGCTGCTGGTGAACATATTGTTGACTACGTAACTAAACACCACGGTGATGAATACGCTCCATTACCTACAACTGTTCTTGAAAACACTTTGAATCGTGTTCGTCATCTTGATGAATCTACTTCTGGTGAAAATGCTCAAGAAGTTGCAGATGCAATCCGTGACATCGTTCAAGACCACGCTGGTGTATTCCGTACATCTGCACTTCTTGAAGAAGGCGTGAAACAGATTCTTGCGATCGAACCACGTGTACGCAACATTCACTTGAAAGACAAATCTAAAGTATTTAACACAGCACGTGTTGAAGCTCTAGAAGTTGAAAACTTGTATGAAGTTGCAAAAGCGACACTGATTTCTGCAGCTGCACGTAAAGAATGTCGTGGTGCGCATACAGTGGTAGATTTCGAATTACCACCTGATCATGCTGACTACCCATACGGCCGTCGTGATGATGAGTGGATGAAACACACTTTATGGTTCTCTGTAGATAACCGTCTTGAGTACAAACCAGTACGTTACAAGCCTTTATCTGTAGATGCTATTCCACCTAAACCACGTACATTCTAATTGGGAGAAGTAAGATGAGTAGAGGTACTCGTACATTTAATATCTACCGCTACGATCCTGATAAGGATGCAGCTCCGTACATGCAAACTTTTAAACTAGAGTTGACTGACAAGCACCGTATGTTGCTTGATGCGCTTCTAGCATTAAAAGTACAAGACGAATCATTAACATTCCGTCGTTCATGTCGTGAAGGTATTTGTGGTTCTGATGGTGTAAACATCAATGGTAAAAATGGTTTAGCGTGTCTTTGGAACCTAAACGACTTACCAGAAGTGATTACAATTCGTCCACTTCCAGGTCTTCCAGTAATTAAAGACTTGGTTGTAGATATGAATCAGTTCTACGATCAGTACAATAAAATCCATCCGTTCCTAATCAACAATCAGCCTGCGCCTCCTAAAGAGCGTTTGCAGTCTCCTGAAGAGCGTGAACACTTAGATGGTTTGTACGAATGTATTCTTTGTGCATGTTGTTCAACTTCATGCCCATCATTCTGGTGGAACCCAGACAAGTTCTTGGGTCCATCAGCATTGTTGAACGCATATCGCTTCATCATTGACTCTCGTGATACAGCAACTCAAGAGCGTTTGGCTCGTCTTGACGACCCATTCTCATTGTTCCGTTGTAAAGGTATCATGAACTGTGTATCTGTATGTCCTAAGGGTCTTAACCCAACTAAAGCAATCGGTCACATCCGTAATATGCTTTTAGATCTAGGTTAATAGATTTAGCAGTAAAAAGAAGCGCACCATTGGGTGCGCTTTTTTTTGTCATATATAAAAGTGATGATAGTGAAAGTTATTCACTGTCATTGCTGACTGCTTTAAATGGATTTAATAGAAACGTAGTGAATTAAAGGTATAAAGCGATAGATAAATGGTTATTTATTGATGAAACGCTCGTACAAGTCTGTCAAAAGGATTAGAAGATGTTATTATGTAACGTAGTAAAAAGAGAGAGGATAGGAATGTCAGCTCTCTTTTGTTTTTGTATATGAGATGAGGGAAAAATCGAACGTAGACTTTTGTCTTAATTGAAAGATCATTTTATATGTAGCACCATATCATAGATGAAAATACAAACAGTGTATTTCGCTAATTTATGAGAGGTATGTGTCAAAAAAATCAATTGAAAATGCTCGAACGTGTTAGCATTTAAAGCATCACTATATGTAAAAAATGACTTTGAATTAGGTACATTTTTTCTACAATTTAAGCGCTGTAGACGGTATATAAATGTTAATAAAGTCGCTTTAGAAAAGATAATGGTGCAAATTTTATTTTTTCTAAGACGATTTGCAAAAATTGCCCGATTTATGTCGGGTATTTCTCAATGAGTAATGATGCCGCTGAGGGCGTTATTGTTCATTAATCACATTGGGTAATCCTAATGTAGTGATAACGCCTCAAGGCTTAAGCCTAATGGGGACTAATGTCATATTACCAATTTGACATTACTAATCATGGGTTCGCTTAAAAAGCATCCTGAAATGTTTTGCAATAGGAAATGGGTCCACAAATGCAAGAAGTTGCTGACGCACTGCGTCTTGACACTGAACTTAGCGCTGACAGTGCAGCGTATATTGAAGAACTTTATGAGCAGTATCTAACGGCTCCAGACTCAGTAGAGGCTGATTGGCGTGAATACTTCGATAAATTCCCGAAAGGTGATCAACCACACAGCAATGTACGTGAGCAATTCCTATTATTAGGCCGTAATTCAAGCCGTGTTCAGCCAGTAGTGCAAAGTGCAGTAAGTTCTGAGCATGAACGCCGTCAAATCGGTGTATTACAGTTGATCGCTGCATACCGTAACCGTGGTCATCAAAACGCAAAATTAGATCCACTTGGTCTTGCAAAACGTGAAATCGTGCCTGATCTAGATCTTGCTGCGCACGGTCTAACTCAGTCTGACTTAGATACTGTGTTTAATACAGGTAACCTTGCAATCGGTAAGTCTGAAGCAACACTTGGTGAAATGGTTCAAGCAATGGAAGCAACTTATACTGCTTCAATTGGTGTTGAATACATGCACATTGTTGATACAAAAGAAAAACGTTGGATTCAACAACGCCTTGAAGGTACTCGTGGTCAATTTGGCTACACTGCAGACCAGAAAAAACACATCCTTGAACGTCTAACTGCAGCTGAAGGCCTAGAAAAATATCTTGGTAACAAATTCGTTGGTGCGAAACGTTTCGGTGTTGAGGGTGGTGAATCTTTCATTCCTATGGTGAATGAACTTATTCAACGCGCAGGTTCAGTAGGCTGTAAAGAAGTGGTTATCGGTATGCCTCACCGTGGCCGTTTAAACCTTCTTGTAAACATCATGGGTAAAAACCCAGCTGATCTATTTGGTGAGTTCGAAGGTAAATCTCTGCATAAAAAAGGCTCTGGTGACGTTAAATACCACCAAGGTTTCTCTTCAAACGTAATGACTCCGGGTGGCGAAGTTCACTTGGCATTAGCGTTTAACCCATCACACTTAGAAATCGTTGGACCTGTAGTAGAAGGTTCTGTACGCGCACGTCAAGTACGTCGTAAAGATATTGGTGGTGATGATGTATTACCAATCATCGTTCACGGTGATGCTGCATTTGCAGGTCAAGGTGTAAACCAAGAAACTTTCCAAATGTCACAAACTCGCGGTTATACCGTGGGTGGTACAGTTCATATCGTCGTGAACAACCAAGTTGGTTTCACAACGTCTGACCCACGTGATGCGCGTTCTACAGAATACTGTACTGACATCGCGAAAATGATCCAAGCACCGATCTTCCATGTGAACGGTGATGATCCTGAATCTGTATTATTTGTTTCTCAATTGGCACACGATTTCCGTCATACATTCCGTAAAGACGTTGTAATCGATATGTTCTGCTACCGTCGTCGTGGTCATAACGAAGCCGACGAGCCAGCTGCAACTCAGCCAATGATGTATCAAATCATCAATAAAAAAGCGACTACACGTACGCTTTATGCTGACAAGCTTGTACAAGAAGGTGTTCTTGATCGTGCTTCTGCTGATGCAATGGTTGAACAGTATCGTTCTGACCTTGAAGCAGGTAAACACGTTGCAAATGCGTTGGTACTTGAGCCAAATACAAAAATGTTTGTGGACTGGAAACCTTACCTAGGCCACGAATACACAGACAAATGGGATACCACTTTCCCAATCGAACGTCTAAAAGAGCTTGGTGCGAAAATGCGCGAGCTTCCAGAAGGCTTCGTGATGCAACGTCAGGTTGCTAAAGTGATTGATGACCGTCTGAAAATGCAGACTGGTGAAATGCCATTGAACTGGGGTGCTGCTGAAACATTAGCTTACGCGTCTCTTCTAGATGAAGGTTTCCTTGTTCGTTTAACAGGTGAAGACGTTGGTCGTGGTACATTCTCACACCGTCATGCAAAACTTCATAACCAAGTAGATGGTTCAACTTACATTCCATTATGTAACTTGAAAGAAAACCAACCGCGTACTGCAATTTATGACTCATTATTGTCAGAAATGGCGGTTCTTGCATTCGAATATGGTTATGCAACGACACTTCCAAAGAGCCTTATCATTTGGGAAGCGCAATTTGGTGACTTCGCAAACTGTGCGCAGGTTGTAATCGATCAGTTCATCGCGTCTGGCGAAACGAAGTGGGAACGTGTATGCGGTCTGACTATGCTTCTTCCACATGGCTTTGAAGGTCAAGGTCCTGAGCATTCATCAGCTCGTTTAGAGCGTTTCTTACAGCTATGTGCTGAAGAAAACATGCAAGTGATCACACCGACTACACCAGCGCAGATTTACCATGCGATGCGTCGTCAAGCACTTCGTCCAATCCGTAAACCAATGATCGTGACTTCACCGAAGTCTCTTCTTCGTCACAAACTTGCAACGTCTACATTAGAAGAACTTGCAAATGGTTCATTCCAAACTGTGATCGATGAAATCGACAATATCAACAAGTCAGACGTAACTCGTCTAGTGCTTTGTGGTGGTAAGGTTTACTACGACTTACTTGAAAAACGTCGTGAAAAAGAATTGAACAACACAGCAATCGTTCGTATTGAACAATTGTATCCGTACCCAGAAGCACGTCTTGCTGAAGTTCTTGCACAATATCCAAACGTTAAAGAATTGGTTTGGGCTCAAGAAGAACCGAAGAACCAAGGTGCATGGTTATTCATCGCTCCTCGTCTGTATGACGACGTGATGAAAGCGGGCAAACAAGTTCGTATTAGTTATGCAGGTCGTGAAGCTTCTGCTGCACCGGCTTGTGGTTCACCATATTTGCACGCAAAACAACAAGCTCAGCTCGTAAATGATGCTTTAGCTATCGTAGCTGAATAACAGGAGATTCTTAATAATGGCAACCGAAATTAAAGCACCGGTATTCCCAGAGTCAGTTGCTGACGGTACAGTTGCAACTTGGCACAAACAACCAGGTGAAGCAGTATCACGTGACGAAGTGATTTGTGATATTGAAACAGATAAAGTTGTTTTAGAAGTTGTAGCTCCTGCTGACGGTACTATTACTGCAATCGTTAAAAACGAAGGCGATACAGTTCTTTCTGCTGAAGTGATCGCGACTTTTGAAGAAGGTGCTGCTTCTGGCGCTGCTCAAACTCAAGCTGTTCAATCAGAAGAGAAAGTAGAACAAGCTGCTGCGCAAACTCAAGCGGGTGCTGCTCCTGTTGTTGAACGTGCTCAACCTGTTGCTGATCAAGCTCCTGCAGTGCGAAAAGCATTGACTGAGTCTGGTATTGCTGCTGCTGACGTTGCTGGCACTGGCCGTGGCGGTCGCATCACTAAAGAAGATGTTGCTAACCACCAAGCTAAACCAGCTGCTCCTGCTGCTGCGCCATTAAGCGTTGCTGTTGGTGAACGTATCGAAAAACGTGTTCCTATGACTCGTCTTCGTAAGCGTGTTGCTGAACGTCTACTTGCTGCAACTCAAGAAACAGCAATGTTGACTACGTTCAACGAAGTAAACATGAAACCAATCATGGAAATGCGTGCGCAATACAAAGATGCTTTTGAAAAGCGTCATGGTGCACGTCTTGGCTTCATGTCATTCTTCGTTAAAGCGGCAACTGAAGCACTTAAACGCTACCCAGCTGTAAACGCTTCGATTGATGGCAATGACATCGTTTACCACGGTTTCTACGACATCGGTGTTGCTGTATCAAGTGACCGTGGTCTAGTGGTTCCAGTTCTTCGTGATACTGACCGCATGAACTATGCTGAAGTTGAAAACGGTATCCGTGCTTACGCTGGTAAAGCGCGTGATGGTAAATTGGGTATCGAAGATATGACTGGCGGTACATTCACTATTACTAATGGTGGTACTTTCGGTTCATTGCTTTCTACACCGATCTTAAATACGCCACAAACAGCGATTTTGGGTATGCATAAAATCCAAGAACGTCCTATGGCTGTAAATGGTCAAGTTGAAATCTTGCCAATGATGTACTTAGCGCTTTCTTATGACCACCGTCTAATCGATGGTAAAGAAGCAGTAGGCTTCCTTGTAACAATCAAAGAATTGTTAGAAGAACCAGCTAAGCTAATCCTTGATCTTTAATACTTCAGAATAATGCAATGGGCTTAGAGCGATCCTCTTAAGCCCATTTTTGGAGATACACATGTCTCAATTTGATTTAGTTGTTATTGGTGGCGGTCCTGGTGGTTATGAAGCTGCTATCCGCGCTGCTCAATTAGGCTTTAAAGTAGCTTGTATTGAAAAACGTATTCATAAAGGTAAACCATCTTTAGGTGGTACTTGCTTAAACGTGGGTTGTATCCCATCTAAAGCATTACTTGATTCATCTCACCGTTATGAAGATACCGTTCATCACTTAGATGACCACGGTATTACAACAGGTGAAGTGAAATTTGATCTTGCAAAATTGCTTGATCGTAAAGACAAAATTGTTAACCAGTTAACAATGGGTATCGATGGCCTACTTAAAGGCAACGGTATCGAATGGTTAAAAGGTACAGGTAAATTACTTGCAGGTAAGAAAGTTGAGTTTGTATCTCACGAAGGTGAAACTCAAATTTTAGAACCTAAATATGTAATCCTTGCATCGGGTTCTGTGCCAGTAAATATTCCAGTTGCTCCTGTAGATCAAGACATTATTGTTGACTCTACTGGCGCGCTTGAGTTCCCAGAAGTGCCTAAACGTCTTGGCGTAATTGGCGCGGGTGTCATTGGTCTAGAGCTTGGTTCTGTTTGGCGTCGTCTAGGTGCTGAAGTTGTTGTATTTGAAGCAATGGACGCATTCTTACCAATGGCTGATAAAGCTTTGGCAAAAGACTACCAAAAAGTATTGACTAAACAAGGTCTTGATATCCGTGTTGGCGCTAAAGTTGCTGGTACAGAAGTGAATGGCCGTGAAGTTACGGTTAAGTACACGCAAGGTGGCGAAGACAAAACTCAAACTTTCGATAAGTTGATCGTTTGTGTTGGCCGTAAAGCATATGCAGAAGGTTTATTGGCTGAAGATTCAGGCATTAAACTTACTGAACGCGGTCTAGTTGAAGTAAACGATTGGTGTGCAACTTCGGTTGAAGGCGTATACGCAATTGGTGACTTGGTACGTGGTCCAATGCTTGCACATAAAGCAATGGAAGAAGGCGTAATGGCTGTTGAACGTATGCACGGTCACGCAGCTCAAGTGAACTACGACACAATCATCTCTGTCATCTACACACACCCAGAAGCGGCGTGGGTTGGTTTAACAGAAGAGCAAGCGAAAGAAAAAGGCCATGAAGTGAAGACTGGTCAATTTGGCTTTGCTGCGAATGGTCGTGCAATGGCTGCTGGTGAAAACGCAGGCTTTGTTAAGTTTGTTGCTGATGCGAAAACAGATCGTCTACTTGGTATGCACGTGATTGGACCTGCAGCGTCTGATATCGTACACCAAGGTATGATTGCACTTGAGTTTGTATCAAGTGTTGAAGACCTGCAGTTAATGACTTTTGGTCACCCGACATTCTCTGAAGTCGTTCATGAGGCGGCACTTGCAGTCGATGGACGTGCGATTCACGCGATTCAGCGTAAACGTAAATAAGATGTAAAAAGAGCGGCTTAGGCCGCTCTTTTTTGTTTCAGATGGTTGTTTTAATTTGAATAATCATCTAAAAATAAAGATAAGAAATATTTTAAGATTTTAAAAATGGTTAAAGCTGCTTTGACGGATGTCTGGGCTTTAATGGGTCATAACAAAGCGAAAAAACAGTAAAAGGTTGTTCAATGAATCTACACGAATATCAAGCTAAAGCGTTATTAAAAAAATATGGTATGCCGGTGCAAGAAGGCGTATTTGTAACCACTGCAGAAGAAGCAGTCAAAGCTTTTGAGCAGCTGGGCGGTAAATTTGCAGTGTTGAAAGCGCAAGTCCATGCTGGGGGCCGCGGTAAAGCAGGCGGCGTGAAAGTGGTAAAATCTGCGCAAGAAGCCACTGATTATGTGAACCAAATGGTCGGTTCACGCTTAGTTACTTATCAAACAGATGCATTAGGTCAGCCAGTCAGTGGTATTTTGGTGTCTGAAGATGTCTATCCTGTAGAGCGTGAATTGTACCTAGGTGCTGTGGTTGACCGTTCTAGCCGCCGTGTGACCTTTATGGCATCGACTGAAGGTGGTGTGGAAATTGAGAAAGTTGCAGAAGAAACCCCAGAAAAAATTATTAAAGTTGAAGTTGATCCTTTAGTTGGATTGTTACCATTCCAAGCACGTGAAGTGGCATTTGCTTTAAACCTAAAAGATGGTCAAGTGAATCAATTTGTCAAAATCATGTCTGCTGCCTATCAAGCATTCATTGAAAATGATTTTGCTTTATTTGAAATTAACCCGTTATCTGTACGTGAAAATGGCGAGATTTTATGTGTGGATGCAAAAATTGGCATCGATTCAAATGCCTTATACCGTTTACCTGAAATCGCAGCGTTACGTGATAAATCGCAAGAAAATGAGCGTGAGCTGAAAGCATCAGAATTTGATTTGAACTATGTTGCCTTAGAAGGCAATATTGGTTGTATGGTCAATGGTGCTGGCCTAGCGATGGCAACCATGGACATCATTAAACTCTATGGTGGTCAACCTGCAAACTTCCTAGATGTAGGAGGCGGCGCGACCAAAGAACGCGTAATTGAAGCCTTTAAAATCATTTTGGCCGATAGTTCTGTACAAGGTGTATTAATCAACATTTTTGGTGGGATTGTACGTTGTGACATGATTGCTGAAGCAATTATTGCAGCGGTTCAAGAAGTAAATGTGACTGTACCTGTGGTTGTTCGTTTAGAAGGGAACAATGCAGAGTTGGGTGCAAAATTACTTGATGAATCAGGTTTGAAATTGATTTCTGCAAATGGCTTGGCCGATGCTGCAGAAAAAATCGTTGCTGCGGTAAAAGGCTAAGGGAGTAGAGATCATGAGCGTATTAGTTAATAAAGACACCAAAGTATTGGTACAAGGTTTTACCGGTAAAAACGGCACATTTCATTCAGAACAATCTATTGCTTACGGCACAAAAGTGGTTGGTGGGGTGACTCCGGGTAAAGGCGGTACACAACATTTGAATCTGCCCGTATTCAATACCATGAAAGAAGCGGTACGTGAAACGGGTGCAACGGCAACCTCGATTTATGTACCGGCACCATTTGTCCTAGATTCAATTATTGAATCGATTGATTCAGGTGTTGAGCTGATTGTGGTGATCACTGAAGGTGTGCCGACACTCGATATGCTAAAAGCTAAACGTTACCTAGAAACCTATGGCAATAACGCACGCTTAATTGGGCCAAACTGTCCAGGGATTATTACCCCAGGTGAATGTAAGATCGGTATTATGCCGGGGCATATTCATCAACCAGGTAAAATCGGCATTATCTCGCGTTCAGGGACGTTAACCTATGAAGCTGTAGCGCAAACCACCAAGCTGGGACTAGGTCAGTCTACCTGTATTGGGATCGGTGGTGACCCTATTCCGGGTATGAACCAAATTGATTGCTTAAAGCTGTTCCAAGACGACCCGCAAACTGAAGCGATCATCATGATTGGTGAGATTGGTGGTACAGCAGAAGAAGAAGCAGCTGAATATATCCAGTCGAATGTTACAAAGCCTGTTGTTGGTTATATCGCGGGTGTAACTGCACCTAAAGGTAAACGTATGGGGCATGCAGGGGCAATCATTTCGGGCGGTAAAGGCACAGCTGAAGAGAAATTCGCTGCCTTTGAAAAAGCGGGTATGGCTTATACCCGTAGTCCTGCTGAATTAGGTTCGACCATGTACGAAGTGCTGAAAGGAAAAGGTTTGGTTTAATCGCCATACTTAAACATCAAAAGAGAATCTTCGGATTCTCTTTTTTTTTTACGCAAAAAAAAGCGTATTTCAGCCGCTATGCAAAAGCCATAAGGGCATGGCTATGTGTTCTGCTTTGGGGTGCAGTGACGCTGCATAAACGGATGGAATATTGGTTGTTCAATAACTATGAAATGTAAAGAACACATAATAATCCGAATATGTGATGATTGCGGGGATGGTCATAGGTTTATGATTTTTAAAAATAATTTCGTATAGCGTGCAGTATATTGATTTTAGGGAAAATAACTAATTTAATTGAGATTTTTAATGGATCTTTATCATCAAAGAGCTTTTTTACTTGGATGAAGCCTAATATTTTCAATAGAAATTATTTTATTTGTAATTTTCTCAAGCCTTATACAAAGGATGGTAGATCAGGAATATGAGAAGGGGGAGCTTTAAAATTGGTGAAATTTGCTATCTCAGTGATGAAATTTTTTTAAGAAAATCTACATGAGCATATACATCTATAGTCAGCTATTATTTTTTAGTTGATGGTTTGAAGTGCAAAAACCTTGTTAGGCCCTATTTTCAATTTAATAAGCAATTTCCAAGTTTTATAAAAACAATAGATAGAACAAAATGTTATCGAGCTGAATATATAGAAGTAAATATCTTATTCTGTAAGATGAGAAGGATATATCAATTAATTGATTTTAAATATTTTATTTCATAATTTTATGCTGTTTGCTCTATAGCTTCTAAATGAGTATTTTTATGAAATACGCCATTTGTTCATTGATTTAACATCAGGCTGTGATGCGAAATATAAATGTCAGAAACCATTAAAAGCGCTCTGATAAGACAGAAAATGTTGTTCATTTCTTTGGGAGATTGTATGCCCATAAGTACAAGTATCTAAGCCATAAAAAAGCAGTGCGGACACTGCTTTTTTAATTCATTTAGAATGTGTTGCTCAAGCAATCACTTCTGAATAAAGAGATTTGATGGAGCCCTATCTCAATCAAAAACTTAGTTTTTGCTGGTTTTTAAGCTCTGAGTTAAACCGTTAATATCGCCACCTTGGATACCAAGTTCACTCATCAAGCTATCAATTAGTGGGGCCTGGCTGCGGTAGCGTAAGGCACTATTCACCACTTGGTCTGATAAGGCAACATTGCCGCTGCCTTCGTGGTGAGCATCACCTTGGCAAGAACCTGCATGACCACCATTTAGACCATTTACTTGCAAAATCTTAATGTCATCAATGTTTTCCATTGGTTTAACACTTTCGCGAATGATTTCTGGTAAGTATTTCAGCATCGCTAAACGAATTTGCATTTCAACCTGTTCAGATGACAATACGTTGTTTGCTTCGTTCACTGCACGTGTACCTTCAGCATCAACTTGGTATTGTTTTTCCATCGCTTGAGCCAAGAGAACTTTTGCGTCAGCTTCACCTTTGGCTTTTAAGCGAACTTTTTCAGCTTCGGCTTCAGCTGCAATACGAATCGCTTCTGCATCATCTGCGGCTGCTTGTTTACCCGCTTCAGCCGCGACAGTAATGGCAATCGCATCTTTCTCCGCTTTTTCTTTCGCAGAGACCAATTCAACAGCTTTTTGACGTTCAGCTTGTTGGATTTGACGAACGGTAATGACTTCTTCTTCGGCTTTTACCGCTTGAGCACGGGCTTGATCGGCATGCGCTTTAGCTTCAGATTCAGCACGAGATTTTTCTGCAATAGCAATGGCACGGTCTTGCTCAGCCAACTCAATGGTTTTCTTTTGTTCCACTTGGGCTTGCTGAATAATTTGTGACTTTTGAATATTTTGATTTTCAACGTCACGTGCAGCAGTAATACGCTTTAAGTCAACTTCACGTTCAGCAGCAATACGCGCTTCTTCGGCTTCACGTTTTTTCGAAGCTTCTTGTGATGCAATTTCTGCAAGCTGTTCTGCACGACGAACTGAAATTTCACGTTCTTGTTGCAGTTTTGCATATTCTTCTTCACGCAAAATTTGTAGACGTGCTTGTTCTGCTTCTAAGTTCTTGGTCTTAATCGCAAGATCTGCATCTTGTTCAATCGCATTACGTTTACGACGACGGTCTTCAATGGTTTCTGTCAGTTTAGTTAAACCTTCAGCATCGAACGCATTTTGTGGGTTAAAGTATTTAAAGCCTGTTTGGTCTAAGCCAGTTAATGAAACGGTTTCAAGTTCCAAACCGTTTTTATGTAAATCTTCAGACACCACTTGCTGAACTTTTTGAACGAAGTCGACACGTTTTTCATGCAATTCTTCCATCGCCATTTCTGCGGCAACTGCACGTAGAGAGTCAACGAATTTACCTTCGACCAAATTTTTAAGCTCATTTGGTGACATGGTCTTTTGACCTAACGTTTGTGCTGCTGTAGCAATCGAATCTGCGGTTGGTTTCACACGGACATAGAACTCCGCCATCACGTCGACACGCATACGGTCACGTGTAATCAGCGCTTGGTCATCTGCACGGCGAACTTCAAGACGTAGGGTGTTCATATTGACAGGGATAATTTCATGCAGCACCGGAAGCACAATAGCACCGCCACCTAAAATCACTTTTTCACCGCCGAAGCCTGTACGCACAAATGAAATTTCTTTACTTGAGCGACGATAAAGTCGAGCAATAATAAAACCAATAAAAATAAGTGCGGCAAAAATTATCCCGACTGAAACAAGGATACCGCTTGGAATAATGTCTAACATGGACGTTTATCTCTTTTGTTGTAGTTCAAGTTAACCCTCTAAAGTGCTAACAAGTTTGGTTTAAAAATCAGTATTTTGTTGACTCATCATGACTTCGAGATTTGCTGAACGTATGACGCGTTAAATGTATTTATATGTTGTTTGAAGAACTGATCGAGCATCAATTCATTCAAAATTTAGAGCATGGTGGCTTGAAAGCCTACATTTGTTTTTTGGGTTAAAACCACTGATTGACCTTGGCTGAAAATTTCATCTTGTTCAGGTTCAACCAAAATATAATGGGTCAATCCGTGTTGATCTTTAACTTTGGCTTGAGCAGGAGACTGTGGTCGTGCATCACCCAAAATGATCGTGGCCGTTCTACCGATCAATTCATCACTATAAATGGCGGTTGTTTCATCTTGCGGTAAAATACGGGCAATGAGCATTGCGCTAAAACGTACGAAGGGCATGCACAGAAAAATACAGGCTGGTGCAATAATCCATGCACTGAACATCATACTGGTCATTTGGTTAACGATGGCTTGAATAGCAAAGCCCAACAAACTATAGACACATAAGAAAATGATGAGCCATACAAACAGTGGAATACGACCCAAATACAACCAATCGAGCACACGTGTCACGATACCTGCATCGGCATCTACACCTAGCTCTGCATTATGACCAACATCCTCAGGTAGGAATTGATCTAAGAAGCCTTGAGAACCACCCCCTAAAATTGTTAACACAATCTCAAAAAGTCCAAACAAGAACATTAAGCAGAGACTGATGCTAAACACGATATTAGACGGGTGAGTAAACAATTCCCACATTATATTTATCTCTATATTTATGCTTATAAAAAATCAAAAAAAATAATTCTGGCCGAATTTTTTTCAGTAAATAAAATAACATTATCTGTCGAAATTGTGTAAAAAAATTACAGATCAGATTAACAAAAAGTCGGCTTTTATGTGAGCTATTACTAAGTTTTTCTTTAAAAATAGTTGATCAATTAAATCAGGATTATCTAAATCTAAAATGAATAGCACTTCTACTTTACCCATTTAAGATTTAAGTCATTGTGATCAATCAAATTTTCAGTCTAATTGCAGATATATAAGTGGTCGTGCTCAAGGGAGAGAAATGGCCTGTTAAACGGCACAGAAAACAATGTTAGGAAATGTAAATTTATAAGCGTCACAGCAGTGCTGAGGGCTTTGCCGTGACTTTCGATGTCATATGAAGATTTGAACTGGCGTTCAATAGAGCGCTTTTTAGTAAGCTTTAACCCTTTTTATAACAATGAAGTTTGAATGCGTACTTTCATATCTAAAGCCGCTTGAACAATAAAGGTTTTCATCCACTTCACTTGTTCGCCCATCGGATTGGTTTTAATCGCAGTGTCTAAAAAGCCCATGCTTTCAAGTTGAAACAATTGTTTTTCGATCTCTTCTTCTAACTGGGTGCTATTGGCTGCGAGCGGGAAATGGATTAAGTGAAATGCTTTGGGAAAATTATAAAAAGCATAGAGCAGATTAAATGCACGTTGATCGGCCTTTAAATTGCCAGCGCCAATTTCGTAGCCGCGATCTTGGTTACTGTGAGTCACCCCAATCAAAAACTCGAGTTTATTGTCCAAAAGTCGTAGGCCGAACTGAAGGCCAATTTGGTCAGCACTCAGCTCATGTTGTATAAAGTTATTCAGCGGGCTGCCGTCATCATTTAGGGCTTCTTGGAGCACGAGGATGTGTGAAGAATGCTGATAAATATAGCCAGCAAGACCTGCGGCTTCAATCAGCGACTTTAAGGTTTCAAGCGTATAGTGACTATATGGCATATCAATAACTATTGGAGAGTGATATAGCTACTTTAGGTACTTTGAGCGAGTTTGAATACCGATTGTTTAGAGGATTTAGCGATTAGTTAATTGATAAAAAATTGCGTAAAATTACGGATCTCGGACTAGAATAATAATGAAATTGATAATTCTATCGTATTAAATTAATTAAAATTGATAAGCAGTATCAGACAATTTGTATATGACGAATAAGAATATCAATATCACAAAACAAGCAATCGTTATGAAAGCTTAATCACTATAATGTATATATATCTTTAAAAGTGTAATAAGTACACATATTCTAAGCTGGTGTTGTCCATGTCATTAAATGAGGAAAGACTTACTCATCTTAAACAGCTTGAAGCTGAGAGTATTCATATCATCCGTGAAGTTGCTGCTGAGTTCGAAAACCCAGTCATGCTGTATTCAATCGGTAAAGATTCAGCGGTCATGCTGCATCTTGCTTTAAAAGCATTCTATCCTGCCAAACTTCCATTCCCACTACTGCATGTAGACACGGGTTGGAAATTTAAAGACATGATTACTTTCCGTGACAACATGGCAAAAGAGCATGGCTTTGATTTGATCGTGCATCAAAACAAAGAAGGTAAAGACGCAGGCGTGAATCCGTTCGATTACGGTAGCTCAAAATATACTGACATTATGAAAACTCAAGGCTTAAAACAAGCACTTGATAAATATCAGTTTGATGCGGCTTTTGGTGGTGCGCGCCGTGACGAAGAGAAATCTCGTGCCAAAGAACGTGTTTACTCATTCCGTGATACCAAACACCGTTGGGACCCTAAAAACCAACGTCCTGAACTTTGGAATCTTTACAACGGTAAAGTAAACAAAGGCGAAAGTATTCGTGTGTTCCCATTGTCGAACTGGACTGAGTTGGATATTTGGCAATACATCTACCTTGAAAATATTAAATTGGTTCCTTTGTACTTGGCTGCTGAACGTCCAGTGGTTGAGCGTAACGGTACACTGATCATGGTTGATGATGAGCGTATGCGTTTGAACGAAGGTGAAGTGCCACAAATGAAATCGGTGCGTTTCCGTACTTTAGGTTGTTACCCATTAACTGGTGCGGTTGAATCAACTGCAACAACTTTACCGGAAATTATCCAAGAGATGCTTTTAGCCACCACATCTGAACGTCAAGGTCGTATGATCGACCATGATGAAGCAGGTTCGATGGAAAAGAAAAAGCAGGAAGGTTACTTCTAAGAATCTCATAATCTCCCTTGCGCAGCAGTGCTGCTCACCCTCTTTACTAAAGAGGGGGAACTCCCGAGAAAGAACGGAGCAAAGTCTCCCTTTCTTAAAGGGAGATTTAGAGGGATTAAAAAGATTCAGAAACCGATTTCAAAAGAATATGTGGAGCTTTGAGCAATGTCTCATCAATCAGATTTAATTAGCCAAGACATCTTGGCGTATTTAAAACAACACGAAAATAAAGACCTTCTACGTTTCCTCACTTGCGGTAACGTGGATGATGGTAAATCGACTCTAATTGGTCGTTTACTTTACGATTCAAAATTGATTTATGAAGATCAATTGCAAGCCGTGACTCGTGACTCTAAAAAAGTCGGTACTACGGGTGATGCGCCTGACTTGGCTTTACTTGTAGATGGTCTGCAAGCGGAACGTGAGCAGGGTATTACCATTGACGTGGCTTACCGTTATTTCTCTACAGAAAAACGTAAGTTCATCATTGCTGACACCCCAGGGCATGAGCAGTACACACGTAACATGGCAACTGGTGCGTCGACTGCCGACCTTGCGATCATCTTGATTGATGCGCGTTATGGCGTTCAAACGCAAACTCGTCGTCACTCATTTATTGCGAGTCTTTTGGGTATTCGTAATATCGTGGTTGCAGTGAACAAAATGGACTTGGTTGAATTCTCTGAAGCGCGCTTTAATGAAATTCAAGCAGAGTACAACGAGTTCGTAAACCAATTGGGCGACCGTAAACCTGCGAACATTATCTTCACGCCTATTTCTGCGTTGAATGGTGATAACGTTGTAAACAAATCGCCAAATACGCCGTGGTACCAAGGTCAGACTTTAATGGAGACTTTGGAAACTGTTGAAATTTCGCATGATACGAGCAAGCACGAATTCCGTTTCCCTGTTCAATATGTCAACCGTCCGAACCTCGACTTCCGTGGCTTCTGCGGTACGATTGCACTTGGTGAAGTAAAAGTTAGCGATACCATTACTGCATTACCATCTGGTAAGTCTTCGACTGTTAAAGAAATCGTGACTTTTGACGGTAACTTAGACAATGCTGTTGCAGGTCAAGCGGTAACACTTACGTTAAATGATGAAATTGATATTTCACGCGGTAACGTGTTGGTTAAAGCAGGCGAACAGCCATTAATTTCACGTTCTGCACGTGCCTCTGTGGTATGGATGACAGAGGCGCCTTTAGTGGTTGGCAAACTGTATAACGTGAAGTTTGGTACACAAACTATTCCTGCCAAAGTTGCGAAAATTAACTACCGTACCAATGTAAACACATTGGAAAAAACGGAAGTTGAACAGCTTGAACTGAATGCGATTGCAGATGTAACGATTGAGTTTGATGCGCCAGTGGTATTTGACCGCTATCAAGACAGCCGTTACACAGGTTCATTTATCTTCATTGATCGTTTAAACAACGTAACTGTTGGTGCGGGTATGGTTGAGTCTGCAGTGGAATGGACTGCACACAACGAGCCTGTAACTGCTGAAGCGCGTGCTGCACGTTTAGGTCAAAAACCTGCTGCGGTCACAGTATCGAAAGCTGCACTTGAAAATGTACAAGCACTAGAAAGCTTGTTGATTCAGCAAGGTGTAGTTGCGATTGCGAAAGCTGGTTTAACTGTAGAGCAAGTTGCACTTGTACGTGAAACAGGTGTGGTTGTGATTACAGATAGTGCTGAAGGTACTGATGTGACTTATGCATTCGAGACTGCTGAAGAAGTTGCTGAGAAAATTGTTGAGTTGGTTCGTCTATAATAGATTGAATTGATTTAAAAAAGACCCGCCGCAAGGCGGGTTTTTTTATTAGGAAATGAATATATAATTTAAAAAGTGCTTATGTTTTAATCAAAAAAACAAATATTATTTCGTGGTAATCTATTGTAAATAAACAATATAAAATCAAAAGGGTTGTATGAATATTAGGCAAAAACTTATTGATGTTGGTTTTAAAAATGTGGGGTTCTGGAATATTGGGAGCAGTAAGGAATTAATTTATAAGTTAAATTATTCATCTGGTGTAGAAAATATACTGTATGCGTTTATAGAGAATAATGAATTGCTCTATATTGGTAAAACTACACAAAATTTAGATAATAGGTTTAAAGGTTATCTAAAGCCAGGTCGTACCCAAACTACAAATATTCGAAATAATTTTGAATTAACTAGATTGATTAGCATGGGCAAGGTCATTGAAATTTGGTTATTTGAAGATGTTGGATTAATGAAATATGGAGGGTTTAAGCTTAATCTAGCTGCTGGTTTGGAAGATAGTTTGATAAAAGAATTGAAACCTAAGTGGAATGGGAATAGGTTCAAAATCAATGAAATCAATGAAATCAATGAAATCAATGAAATCAATGAAATCAATGAAATCAATGAAATCAATGAAATCAATGAAATCAATGAAATCAATGAAATCAATGAAATCAATGAAATCAATGAAATCAATGAA